>JAEZCR010000164.1 GCA_023433465.1 Pseudomonadota bacterium
GCGCGATACCCGCTGAGATCCTCGTGGCGCTCCTACCGACCGGACGCGGCGCAGTCTTCCGCCGCGGTGGTCGTGCGGATGTCACCGCGCGGTAACGCGCGCATTCTCGGCCTCGACCCCGGCTCCCTGCGCACCGGCTTCGGCGTGATCGACTGCGATCGCGGCTCGCTGCGCATCGTCGCGCAGGGCTGCATCGCGACCTCCGGCGGACCCCTGGCCGACCGCCTGCGGACCATCCATTCCCGGGTGGCCGAGCTCATCTCCGAACATCGGCCGCAGCAGGTCGCCATCGAGCGCGTGTTCCTCGCGAAGAACGCGGACAGCGCGCTCAAGCTGGGGCAGGCCCGCGGCGCGGCGCTCGCGGCCGTACCCGCGACGCTCGGCGTGCACGAGTACGCGCCGCGCGCGATCAAGCTCGCGGTGGTGGGCGTCGGTGGCGCGGAAAAGGCCCAGGTCGCGCATATGGTCCGGCAGTTGTTGCGCGTGGACGCGCGGCTCACGGCCGACGCCGCGGATGCGCTCGCGGTCGCGATCTGCCACGCGAATTCCAGAGAGCTCGCGTTCGCATGATCGGATTCGTACGGGGCAAGCTCGTCGTCAAGGCGCCGCCGCATCTCACCGTGGACGTGGGCGGCGTCGGATACGACATCGAAGCGCCGATGTCGACGTTCTACACGCTGCCGGCGCTCGGCAGCGAGGTGCGGCTGCTGACTCACCTGGTGGTGCGCGAGGACGCGCACATCCTCTATGGCTTCGGCACGCAGGATGAACGGTCGCTGTTTCGCAGCCTGCTCAAGGTGTCGCAGGTCGGTCCCAAGCTCGCACTCGCGATCCTCTCGGGCGTGAGCGTCGAAGGATTCGGCACCATCGTGAAATTGCAGGATGCCGCCGCGCTTACGCGTATACCGGGCGTCGGCCGCAAGACCGCCGAAAGGCTGCTCGTCGAGATGCGCGACCGCATCGATGCGCTTGCCGAGGGAGTTGCCGGCGCTGCGGCCGCGAACGGCATGCAGGGCGCCAATGCCGCCGAGGGCGAGGCGTGGACCGCGCTGGTCGCGCTCGGCTACAAGCCCGCCGAAGTCACGCAGATGCTCAAGCCCTTCGCCGGATCGGGCGGCAGCACCGAGGACCTGATCCGTCGTGCGCTGCAGGGCGCGGTGCGGCCGCAATGAGTGGCGCGGATCGCATCGTGGAAGCGGGGGCGTCGCGCGAGGACGAGGCCGTCGATCGCGCGATCCGGCCGAAGAAGCTCGCGGACTACGTCGGCCAGGAGCAGGTCAAGGCGCAGCTCGAGATCTTCGTGCAGGCCGCGGTGAAGCGCGGCGAGGCGCTCGATCATGCGCTCATCTTCGGACCTCCCGGACTCGGCAAGACGACGCTCGCGAACATCCTGGCCGCCGAGCTCGGCGTGAACCTGCGCCAGACGTCTGGTCCCGTGCTCGAACGGCCGGGTGATCTGGCGGCGTTGCTCACGAACCTGCAGCCGCGCGACGTCCTGTTCATCGACGAGATCCATCGGCTCGCGCCGGTGGTCGAGGAGGTCCTGTATCCCGCGATGGAGGACTTCCAGCTCGACATCATGATCGGCGAGGGTCCTGCCGCGCGCTCGATCAAACTATCGCTGCAGCCGTTCACGCTGATCGGCGCGACGACGCGCGCGGGGTTGCTGACCTCGCCGCTGCGCGATCGCTTCGGCATCGTGCAACGCCTGGAGTTCTACACGGTGGGTGAGCTGGAACGCATCGTGACCCGCTCGGCCGGAATTCTCGGCGTGCCGATCGATCCCGAGGGCGCGGGCCGCATCGCCCAGCGCTCGCGCGGCACGCCGCGCATCGCGAACCGCCTGCTGCGACGGGTGCGCGACTATGCCGAGGTGAAGGCGAATGGCCGCATCGACGAAGTGGTCGCGCGTGGCGCGCTCGACCTGCTCGAGGTCGATCCGCAGGGTTTCGACGCGCTCGACCGCAAACTGCTGTCGACGATCATCGAGAAGTTCGACGGCGGTCCCGTCGGCATCGAGAGCCTGGCCGCGGCGATCGGCGAGGAGCGCGGCACGCTGGAAGACGTCATCGAACCGTTCCTGATCCAGCAGGGATTCCTGATGCGCACCGCCCGCGGCCGCATCGCGACGCGTAATGCCTACCTGCATTTCGGGCTCAAGGCGCCCGAACGGGCGTCCACCAACCTGCCGCTGTTCGAGGCCGAGCGGTGACGGGCGCGTTCACGTGGCGGGCACGCGTCTACTGGGAGGACACCGACGGGGGCGGGGTGGTGTACTACGCTAACTACCTCAAGTTCATGGAGCGCGCCCGCACCGAGTGGCTGCGCTCGCTCGGCCACTCGCAGAACGAGCTCGCCGCGGAACATGGCTACGTGTTCGCGGTGGTCGAGGCCCACGTGAACTATCGCAGGCCCGCGAGACTCGATGACGAGCTGCTCATAAGTTGCGAGCCCGTCCCGGAAGGGCGCGCGTCGATCCGATTCAAGCAGACCGTCCGCAGGTCGGGCACCGACCAGGTGCTGGCCGAGGGCGAGGTGCGCGTGGCGTGCGTGGATGCCGCCACGTTCCGTCCCCGGCCGCTGCCGGATTTCATCAGACCAGATTCGTAAGGGCTCGTAATGGACAATGAACTATCCATCGTAAAGCTGGTGCTCAACGCGAGCCCGGTGGTGCAGGCCGTGATGGGCCTGCTGCTGCTCGCCTCGCTCGTGTCCTGGGCCATCATTTTTCGCAAGCGCTCGCTGATATCCCGCGCGCAGTCCGAAGCTGAAAGCTTCGAGAACAGCTTCTGGAAGGGCGGGGATCTCACCGCGCTCTATCGCCAGATCGAAGGCCGCGGCGGCGCCACCGGCATGTCGAGCATCTTCGAGTTCGGCTTCCGCGAATTCGCGCGGCTCAAGCAGGGTGGCATTCCGGCGGACCAGCTGCTCGAAGGCGCGCGCCGCGCGATGCGCGTCGGGCAGCTCAAGGAGATCGAACGACTCGAGGAGAGCCTTTCGAATCTCGCGACCATCGGCTCGACCAGTCCGTACGTCGGATTGTTCGGCACGGTGTGGGGCATCATGAGCGCGTTCGTCGCTCTGGGCGGCGTGCAGCAGGCGACGATCGCGATGGTCGCGCCCGGCATCGCCGAGGCCTTGATCGCGACCGCCATCGGCCTTTTTGCCGCGATCCCCGCGGTGATCACCTACAACCGTTATGCCGACCAGGTGAGCCGCCTCGAGCTGCGTTACGACGCGTTCATGGAAGAGTTCTCCACCATCCTGCAGCGGTACGCGGGAAAGTGAGGGCGACATGGCATCTGTGAATCAAACTACCCGCCGCCGGCGTCTCATGGGCGAGATCAACGTCGTACCGTACATCGACGTGATGCTGGTGCTGCTGATCATCTTCATGATCACCGCGCCGCTGCTCGCCGAGGGCGTCAAGGTCGAATTGCCCAAGGCGGGTGCGCAACAGATCCCGCCGGAGATGCTCAAGGATTCCAAGCCCATCGTGCTCACCATCAACGAGCGCGGGCAGTTATTCCTCAACTACAACAAACCCGAGGATGAACCCATCGATGCGGCCAAGGTCGAAGCCCAGGCCGCCGCCGTGCTGCGCCGTGCTCCGGAAACGACGGTGCTCGTGCGTGGTGATTACCGGGTGGCCTATGGAGAAGTCGTATCCGCCATGACCATTCTGCAGCGTGCCGGCGCCAGCAAAGTCGGGTTCATCACTCAGCCGCCGGAAAAGCTCCGGAATCGTTAGGTCGCTGACCAGCGATGCCGCCGCAGAAACCTCGGAAAACCGGACGGGCGCGCGCGATCGCGCTGTCGGTGCTGCTGCATTCGGCGATCGTGGTCGCGGCGGTGTATGGCTGGTTCACCTGGAAGCACGAACCGCCGCCGCCCGAGACCCTGGCGGTCGAAGGCTCGGTGGTCGACGAGGGGGCGTTGAACCTGAAGCCGATCCCGGACGCGCCGCCGGAGCCCGTAGCTGAACCCATTCCCGAGCCCGTGCCCGAACCGGTGCCGGAGCCCGAGCCGACGCCGGTGGAACCGGAGACGCCGCCCGAACCGGATCCGGCGGAGCTGGAACGGCAGAAGCAGGAAGAACAGGAGCGCCTCGAAGCGCAGCAGCGCCTCGAAGCGCAGCAGCGCGAGCAGGAACGCCTCGAAGCCGAGAAGCAGGAACAGCAGCGACTCGAGGCCGAGAAGAAGGAAACCGAACGGCTCGAGGCCGAGAAGCAGGCCGCCGCGAAAGCGGCCGCGGAAAAGGCAGCCGCCGAAAAGGCCGCGGCGGAAAAAAAGGCGCTCGAGAAGAAACGCGCGGAAGAGGCCGCGGCGGCGAAAAAGGCCGCCGAGGAAAAGGCGCGGCTCGCGCGTGAAGCTGAACTTCGTCGCAGCCTCGAGGCCGAAGAGCGCAGGAACGCGATGCGCAACAGCCCGCAGGCCGCGAGCTGGCACGCCCAGATCATCGCGCGCATCACTCGCGCATGGATTCGTCCGCCCTCGGCAAGAGCGGGCATCGAGTGTAAGGTTGCGGTTTCGCAGGTTCCGGGCGGAGACGTGACCTCCGTCCGGGTGCTGAGTTGCAGCATCCCGGACCCGGCGCTGCGCGAGTCGGTCGAAGCCGCGGTGTATCGCGCGTCGCCGTTGCCGCCGCCGCCGGACCCGGCATTGTTCGAGCGCAACCTGGAGCTGACATTTGCCCCGCAAGACTGAACGCATGAAAAACCTCGCTACCTACGTACTGCTCGCCACGCTGGCGTGCGCGAATTCCGCGTACGCACAGCTCAGGCTCACCATCACGCAGGGCGTCACCGATCCGATCCCGATCGCCGTCGTGCCGTTCGCGCGCGCGGTGCCCGCGGATGGCGGCGTCGACGTCGCCGCGATCGTGCAGCGCGACCTCGAGAGCAGTGGCCGGTTCAAGGGCATGCCGCGCTCCGACATGCTCACCACGCCGACCACCGCCGCCGAGGTCGACGTCGCGGGCTGGAAACAGCAGCGCAACGATTACGTCGTGGTCGGCCGGCTGACGGCGCTGTCGAACGGCGACATCGCGATCGACGCCGAGCTCGTCAACGTGCTGACCGGGCAGCGGCTGCTCGGACAGAAATGGACCGTGAAGCCGAGCAACCTGCGCAACGGCGCGCACCGCGTCGCGGACGCGGTGTATGAAAAGATCCTCGGCGTGCGCGGCGCATTCGCGACACGCATCGCCTACGTGTCGGTCGACGGGAAGGCGCCCAATCAGAAATACCAGCTCATCGTCGCGGACGCGGATGGCGAGAATCCGCGCGTCGTGCTGAATTCGCAGTATCCGCTCATGTCGCCGGCCTGGTCGGCGGACGGCAAGATGCTCGCGTACGTGTCGTTCGAGCGGCGGGTATCCGCGGTGTTCGTGCAGGAAGTGGCCACCGGGAAGCGCAGCATGGTGTCCGCGCGCGCCGGCATCAATGGCGCTCCGGCCTGGTCGCCGGACGGCAAGAAGCTCGCGCTGACCCTGTCGGGCAGCAACGGCAACCTGGATATCTATCTACTCGATCTCACCAACCAGCAGCTCACGCGGCTCACGGATGATGCCGGCATCGACACCGAGGCGGTGTTCTCGCCGGACGGATCGAGTCTCTTCTTCACGTCGGACCGGTCGGGGAATCCGCAGGTCTATCGGTTGAACCTCGGCGGGACATCGGGCTCGGAGCGTCCGCGCCGCGTCACGTTCACGGGCTCTTACAACGCGCGGCCGCGCATTTCGCCGGACGGAAAACAGCTCGCGGTGCTGACGCTCGACCAGGGCGCGTACCGCATCGGCATCCAGGACCTTGCGTCGGGCACGCTGCAGATCCTCACGCAGGGTCGCCAGGACGAGAGCCCGAGCTTCGCGCCGAACGGCGCCATGCTGATCCTCGGCGGGCGCGATCGCGGAAAGGGCGTGTTGCAGACGATTTCCATCGATGGCCAGACCTCATCGAGGTTGCAGGCCGACGCGGGCGAAGTGCGCGAGCCGGTCTGGGGACCGTTCCTGCCCTGAAGCCCGTGAGCAGCTCACCATCAACGTTTTCATCAAGAAGGCATATCCAGGAATAAAGGCATGCAAATGAAAAATCTCGCTACCGCCACCGCACTCGTCGCCTCGCTGCTGATGTTCGCGGCCTGCGGAACCAAGCCGGAAACGACGCCGGAACCGCCGCCGCAGCAGCAGAGCACCGCGTACACCAGCGGAGTCTATGACGCCGGCGCCGGCGTCCAGGATGCCGAGGGTCCCTCCGGCGAGCTGCTCTCCAAGCGCATCATCTACTTCGATTTCGATCGCGCCGACATCCGCGCGGATTCGCAGTCGGTGGTCGCCGCGCATGCGCGCTACCTCGCGTCGAACCCGACGCAGAAGGTGCGGCTCGAGGGGCACGCGGACGAGAGAGGCTCACGCGAGTACAACATCGGTCTCGGCGAACGCCGCGGACAGGCCGTCCGGCGCGCGCTGCTGCTGCAGGGCGTCTCCGAGGTCCAGTTGTCCACGGTGAGTTACGGCGAGGAGCGCCCGGCCGCCGCGGGCAGCGACGAGCAGGCGTACGCGCTGAACCGTCGCGTGGAAATCATCTACGTCAGATAGGTGCACGGATGACAGCACATCGTCTGCTCGCGATCGTCGCGGGATCCATCCTGGTCGGCTGCGCGGTCGCGCCGGAGGAGGATCCCGTCCAGATCCGCCTGAACGACATCGACAACCGCGTGCAGCGCATCGAGCGCGTGCTGACGAACCAGAGCCTGCTCGAGCTCGCGCAGCGCATCGACCGGCTGCAGGCGGATCTGCGCACGATCCGTGGCGAGGTCGAAATGCTGCAGAACCAGAGCGAGGGCGGCAAGACGCAGACCCGCAACCTCTACGGCGATCTCGATCGGCGCATCGCCGCGCTCGAGACGCTGGGGGGAGTGGGGGGCGGTTCTTCGCCGGCTCCCTCGGGCGCCGCGCCCGACGCGTCGGGATCGGCGCAAGGCGAACAGGCGGCCTACGATGCGGCGTTCAACGCGCTCAAGTCCTCGGACTATCCGAAGGCCATCAGCGGCTTCAAGGGATTCGTCGCGACGTATCCGGACAGCCCGCTCGCGAGCAATGCGCAGTACTGGTTAGGCGAGGCGTACTACGTGACGCGCGAGTACCAGAGCGCCATCGCGGCGTTCGAGAAGGTCACCACCGGCTGGCCGGACTCGCGCAAGGCGCCGGACGCGCTGGTGAAGGTCGGATTCACGCAGGCGGCGCTCGGCCGCAGCGCCGATGCGCGCGCGACGCTCGAAGACGTCGCGCGCCGCTATCCGGGAACGGAAGCCGCGCAACTCGCCACGGAGCGCTTGAAGCGACTATCCAATGGACGATGAAGCAGGCGGCGCCACCGCGCGCCGCCTGAAGATCACGGAGATTTTCCATTCGCTGCAGGGGGAGGCCGACACGGTCGGCTTCCCCACCGTTTTCGTGCGGCTCACCGGTTGTCCGTTGCGCTGCCAGTACTGCGACACGGCGTATGCGTTTCACGGCGGTGAGTGGCGCACGCTCGAGGAGATCCTCGCGAAGGTCGCGGAATTCTCCACGCGCCACGTGTGTGTCACGGGGGGCGAGCCGCTCGCGCAGAAGTCCTGCCTGCCACTGCTCACGGCGCTGTGCGATGCCGGTTATCGCGTGTCGATCGAGACCAGCGGTGCGATACCGCTAGGCGGTGTCGATGCCCGCGTCGTACGCGTCGTCGACGTGAAGACCCCCGCCTCGGGCGAGGAGCGCCGCAATCGTTATGACGAGCTGGCGCTGCTCAGGCCCGAGGAGCAGATCAAGTTCGTGATCTGCGATCGCGCCGACTACGACTGGAGCCGCGCCATGGTTGCCGAGCTGCGCCTTGCCGATCGCTGCACCGTCCTCTTCAGCCCCAGCGCCGACCAACTCCCGGCACGCCAGCTCGCCAACTGGATCCTCGAGGACCGCCTGCCGGTCCGCTTCCAGCTCCAACTCCACAAAATCCTCTGGGGCAACGTCCCCGGGAAATGAGGTGGGGAAAACGGTGCCGGTGTAAAAAGTGGGGATGAAACGTGCGGTCGTATTGCTGTCAGGCGGACTCGATTCCGCAACCGTTCTCGCGTTGGCGCGAAAAGCGGGGCTCGAGTGCTTCGCGCTGTCGGTGGATTACGGACAGCGGCACGAGGCCGAGCTCAACGCGGCGGCTGCGGTCGCGCGGGCGCTCGGCGCGCGCGAGCATCGGGTCATGCACGTCGATCTCGCGAACATCGGCGGCTCCGCGCTCACGGATCATTCGGTCGACGTGCCCACGTCACCCACGACCGGCATTCCCATCACCTACGTCCCCGCGCGCAACACGATCATGCTGTCGCTTGCGCTCGCGTGGGCCGAGGTGCTGAAGGCCGAGGAAATCCACGTCGGCGTGAACGCCGTGGACTATTCGGGTTATCCGGACTGCCGCCCCGAGTTCATCGCCGCGTTCCAGAACCTCGCGAAGCTCGCGACCAAGGTCGGCGTCGAGGGCAGCCCCATCGCCATCCGGGCGCCGCTCATTTCCATGAGCAAGGCGCAAATCGTGCGCACCGGCATCGAAAGCGGTGTCGACTTCGCCCTCACGGTTTCCTGTTACCAGGCCGACGATTCCGGCCGCGCCTGCGGCCGCTGCGATTCCTGCCGCCTGCGCCGCGAGGGCTTCTCGGCCGCGGGGGTCGCCGATCCGACACGGTATGTGTAGACTGCGCGCCCTTCCCGGGGGTTGGTAGCTCAGCGGTAGAGCAGCGCCCTTTTAAGGCGGTGGTCGTGGGTTCGATCCCCACCCAACCCACCATCCCGTTCCCGCGATAAACTCCCCGCAGTCTCACCGGGGGGAACACCATGCTTCGGAATTCGGCCGCCGCTCTGGCGGTGTTGGGTATGTTTGTCGCGGGGATTTCTCAGGGCGCCGAAAGCGCCACGCCCGCCTGGAAACCGCTGTTCAACGGCAAGAACTTCAGCGGCTGGACCGCGAGCTACGCCTCGAAGGCCCCCGACAACGCCTCCGCGCCCGCGAGCTACTTCCGCGTCGAGGACGGCGCGATCCACGCCTATCCGACGCATCCCGCCGGCAGCGAGCAGCCCAACGTCGTCCTCGTGACCGACACCGAGCACCGCGACTACCGCCTCAGCCTCGAATACAAATGGGGCGAGAAGAAATTCGCGCCGCGGAACGATCACGTGCGCGACGCGGGACTCCTTTATCACGTGCACCGCGACCGTCCCGCCGACTGGCCGGCCTCGATCGAGTCCCAGATCCAGGAAGGGGACACGGGCGACCTCTGGGCGATCTCCGCGCGCGCGTCGAGTTACATCGACCCGAAGACCCGACGTTACACACCGCCCGAAAACGGCGGCGTCGCGATTACCGTCGGCAACGACGGCAAGTTCGAACGCGTGCGCCACGGCCGCGTGAACGAATACCCGGGCTGGAACAAGCTCGAGATCATCGTGCGCGGCGATCGCGCGACGCACATCGTCAACGGCGTGGTGAACATGCGCGTCAGCGACCTGAAAGCCTGGGACGCGGCAAGCAATTCGTGGGTCAAGCTCGACCGCGGCCGCATCGGTCTGCAGGCGGAAAGCGCCGAGATCTTCTACCGCAACATCTCGATTCGTCCGCTGACCGACGCCGACGACCTGCCGCCGCCGCCTAAGGCCACGGAAGTCTGGTTCCCGGTTCCCGCGAAAGTGACCCCGGGCGCGACCCCCGGCGCGCCGCCCTCGGACGCCATCATCCTGTTCGACGGCAAGAACCTCGATGCGTGGCAGAGCGCGCGCGACGGATCGCCGGCGCGCTGGAACGTCGTCAACGGCGAGATGGTCGTCGCGCCAGGCACGGGCGACATCCAGACGAAGGCCGGCTTCGGCGACCAGCAGCTGCACATCGAGTGGGTCACACCCGAGCTGCCGCCCGACAAGGTGAACCAGGATCGCGGCAACAGCGGTGTGTTCCTGCAGGACATCTACGAAGTGCAGGTGCTCGACAACTACACGAGTCCGACCTACGTGAACGGCATGGTCGGGTCTATCTACAAGCAATTCCCGCCGCTCGTGAACGCGACGCGCCCGGCCGAGAACTGGAACGTCTACGACATCATCTTCACCGCGCCGCGGTTCAACGCCGACGGCTCACTCGCCAGCCCGGCTCGCGTGACCGTGCTCCACAACGGCGTACTCGTGCAGAACGATACGGTGCTGAAGGGCGGGACCACCTACATCGGCGCGCCGTTCTACTACGCCCATGGGGACGCGCCGCTGCGCCTGCAGGACCACGGCCACCTCGTGCGCTTCCGCAACATCTGGGTTCGCAAGCTCTGAACGGATCGGCCGCGGCCCGGTCAGTCCTCGAAATCGAGGTTGACCGGCCCGCGCGGCTTTTCCTGTTTCTGCATGCGGCCCGTGAGCGGCGTCGGGGTCAGGACGTTATCGCCATAGATTGGCATGAGACCCATGTCACAAGGGTAATCGACGGCAAATTCTTGCCGCCTTCCGGGGCCTCGCCCGCCGGCCATTCCCGTGGCGCGCGTTCAAGGGAACGCCCTTTACATCCGATAATCCCTTGAGAGCGGCGGGCCAACAGGCCCGCCCGCTTGTTAGTCCGCATTGGGAGGAGTTACCGGATGAGCGACGCGCGCACCGAAGGAGCCGCGCCCGAACACGCCACGACCGAGCTGCCGTTGCAGGCACAGCTCGTCGGGTCGCTCGCGCTCGTGCTCGTTCTCAGCGCCATCGCGGGTCTGGTCGGCTACGCGACCTTCGACGCGACTTCGCTCGAGAACAGCGCGCGCGCCAAGGCCATGATGTACACGTCAAACCTTGCCTCGGAGCTCTACGGGGCGGTTGCGACGAACGACACGGTGCACGCGGAACTGACCATCGCGCCGCTCGCCACTGACCGCAACGTGCATGGCGTCGCCGTCTATGCGCCGGGCGGTCGCAGGCTTGCAGGTCTCGGCCAGTTTCCGGCGACGCTCGTCGCGGGCGACAAGGTCAGCCCGTCCGACGAACGCGTGCTGCTCACGGTCCGCGACATTCGCGTGGACGACGGTCTTGCCGGTCGGCTCTACCTGGCCCTGTCCACCGAACATATCGCCTCGGCGCGCTTCCGCGCGGCGCAGTTCCCCGCGATGACGACCGCGTGCGTGCTGCTGTTCGCGATCCTGCTCGCGCTCGCCAATTCTTTCAGCGTCATGATGTCCGAAGTCGTGCGTATGTTCGAAGAGCGCCGGCAGATGGAGCGCACGGAGAAGGAACGGCTCGAGAAGCTCGTCTCCGAGCGCACGCAGGAACTCGAGCGCGGCCGCGAGCAGTACCGGCTCGTGGTCGAGGGCACGCAGGCGATTCCATTCGCGCTCGACGTGGAGGACGGCCACTTCGAATACATCGGCCCGCAGGGACCCGCGCGCCTCGGCTTCAACGAAGAGCTCTGGAAGCAGAACGGCTTCCTCGACAAACTGATGCCGCGCGATCGCAATGGCGCGGTGCGCGCGCGCATGGATCACAGCGAGTCCGGCTCGTTCGAAGCCGAGGCCACCGTGCTCACACAGGACGATCGGCGCGTCGACCTGCGCTGGGTGGCGAGTTGCGAGCAGAGCGACAGCACCGGCCAACACAAGGTCCTGCGCGGCATGATGCTCGACGTAACCGAGCAACGCCGCCTCGAGAACGATCTTGCCCAGGCGCAGAAACTCGAGAGCGTCGGCCGCCTCGCGGCGGGCGTCGCGCACGAGATCAACACGCCGGTGCAGTTCGTGTCCGACAGCGTGCACTTCGTGCGCGAGGCGATGGACGACCTCGCCGAGATCGTCGACAAGTACCGCAATCTGCGCGCCGCGACGCTCAATGGAAGCGCCAGTGCCCCCGACGTCGTGGCGGCCGCGAAGGCGGCGGAAGAGGCGGAGGACGACGCGGATCTCGACTACATCCTCGAGAACGCGCCCGTCGCGCTCGATCGTGCGCGCGAAGGCCTCGGCCGCGTCGCCGCCATCGTGCGCTCGATGAAGGAGTTCGCGCACCCGGACCGAAAGGAAATGGCGACGGCGGACATCAACCAGGCGATCCGCAGCACGCTCGTGATCGCCTCCAACGAATACAAGTACGTCGCGGAGGTCGAGACCGGCTTCGATCCGGAGCTTCCGCGCGTGAATTGTTATGCGGGTGAGGTCAACCAGGTGGTCCTGAATCTCATCGTCAACGCCGCGCACGCCATCGGCGACGTGGTGAAGGAGCAGGGCGGTGGCAAGGGCAAGATCCGTGTCGCGACCCGCGTGGTAGGCGACTGCGTAGAGATCGCGATCAGCGACACGGGCAAGGGGATTCCGCCCGAGGTGCGCTCGCGCATCTTCGATCCGTTCTTCACGACCAAGGAAGTCGGCAAGGGCACCGGGCAGGGACTCGCGATCGCGCGCACGGTGGTCGTCGACAAACACGGCGGCACGCTGCACTTCGATACCGAGGTCGGCAAGGGCACCACTTTCTACATCCGCCTCCCGATCGCGGGACCGGCGAGCGCGTCCGCGGCCGCCTGAAGGAAACCTCATGAAACTCGGCAAGGTCAATTCGAGCCACATTCGCGCGGTCACGGGCACGACCTTCGTCGCGACGCTGAGCTCGTTGCTGTTCGGTTACTGCACCGCCGTGATCGCGGGCACGGTCGGTGCGATCGATCACAACTTCATCCTGCCGCGCAACCTGAACGGCAACGCGGCGAACGCGCTGCTGGGCCTCACGGTGTGCAGCGCACTGGTCGGCACGATCATCGGCGCGTTGCTCGCGCGGCCGGCGGCCACTTTGTTAGGCCGGAAGAAACCGATGATCCTCGCGGCCATCCTGTTCGTCGTCTCCGCAGTGGGTTCCGCGTATCCAGAGCTCGGCATCGCGCCGATCGGGGAGATGGGCCCGGCCGCGATCTGGCCCTTCAATTTCTACCGCATGCTGGGCGGCATCGCCGTCGGTCTTGCGTCGATGATCGCGCCCACGTACGTCGGCGAATTCGCGCCGAGCGCGGTGCGCGGACAGCTCGGCGCGTACCAGCAGATCGCGATCATCGGGGGCATGACCATCGCGTACTTCGTGAACTGGGGCATTGCGCTGCAGGGTGACGACAACTGGGTGCTCGAGACCGGCTGGCGCTGGATGATGCTGGCGCTGGTGATTCCGGCCATGGCGTTTTTCTACCTGAGCTTCTCGGTGCCGGAGAGCCCGCGATGGCTGGTGAAGCGCGGGCAGATCGAGGCCGCGCGCCGGCTGCTCAGGCGCTCGGCGGAGCCGTCCGAAGTGGAGCCGATGCTCGCGGAGCTCGCGAACGCCGAGTCGGACGAGAAACCCGCGCCTCTGTTCGCGTTCGGCGCGCGCGTGGTGCTCGTCGGCATCGCGCTGTCGGTGTTCCAGCAGCTGGTGGGCGTCAACACGGTGCTGTACTACGGGCCGAAGATTTTCGAGTCCATGGGTTATTACATGGACGCCGCGTTCCTCGGCATCCTGATCGCGTGCATGGTGAACCTGATGTTCACGATGGTCGTCGTGCTGCTGGTCGACAAGATAGGCCGCAAACCGCTGCTGCTGTTCGGCGGCGTCATCATGGGCATCTCGATGCTCGCGCTCGGCTCGCTGTTCAATTCCGGCAATACCGGGCTGCTCGGACTCGTGGCGATCTGCTTCTACCTCGCGGGCTTCGCGGTGTCGTTCGGCCCGGTCGTGTGGATCATGCTGAGCGAGATCTATCCGGCGCCGATCCGCGGCCAGGCGATGTCGCTGGCCGTCGCGTCGCAGTGGGTCGCGAACCTGCTGGTTTCCGCCACCTTCCCGCTGCTGCTCGGCAACGGCATCTGGAACCATGGCTATGTGTTCTGGGTGTACGGCGGCTTCGGCATACTCGCGGCATTCGTCGTGCTCCGGTTCGTCCCGGAGACGCGCGGTGTGGATAGCGAATTGCTGGCGACACTCTGGAAGCGGCAGGACGCCGCTGCATGAAGGGGGACATTCCTCGTTTCCCAGTCTTGCCAGGAAACGAAGAAGGTCCCCGTTACTCGAGCCAGCCGACGCTGCGGCGGAATTCGAGTTCGGCTTTTTCTTTCGCGGCGTGGTCGATCCGGGGTTGTGGCTGCGCGCGGGCTTGCGCCAGGGTTTGCGCGAAGGGCGGCAGGCCTGCCTGCATGCGCATCGAATTCACGCGGGATTGGTTTTCGATCGGATGCGGCTCGAGTCCATCCGGTCCCATGCGTAGTTGCGTGCCGTAACGTTGCGGGCGGCCCTCGTAGACGCGGATCCGGTCGTCGATGATCGCGAACTGCCAGCGGGGCGCGTCCCCGACGTCGGTGGCGCGTTCGATGAGGTCGCGGCACTGCCTCATGAACGAAGGCTCCGCGATCGAATGCAGCGCGATGCGCCAGGCGGCTTTCGCGCCTTTTTCTCCGACCAGCGAAACGCCCGGCCAGCCGAAAACAGCGATGATCTGCCGCAACCGGCTCGCGTTTGCGCGGTGGAGTTGTTCGAGGCCTGGATGATAGTTCTCGTCGAGCTCACCGGCGGCGGTCAGCTCGGCGCGCAGCGCCTGGTCGCGCGCCTCCATGTCGAGAAGCGCCTTCTCGAGTGATGTATCCATCCCCTCCCATGCCTCGATGCGACCAGTTAGGTCGGCCGAGGCCTAATATATACGACGCACGGCAATAGAGAACCCCGCGCGGATTTCCCGCCCGCGCGAAGCTCTCGCCGAAGCCGCGCCTTGTTTACATGCGCGGCTTGGTGCTGGAGCTCTGGTACTCGCTGGCGTCGAGATACCCGTCGCCGTTCTTGTCGGCCTTCGAAAAGGACTCGACGAGCGTGGGATCGGCCGAAGCTTCGGGCATCGAGATGCGGCCATCCTTGTTCGCGTCTAGCGCGTCGAACGAGCCGCTTTGCTCCGTGGTCGTCTTCGGCTTTTCCTTGTCGTCTCCGGCGACGCCCGAGAGCGGGATCACCGCGACGGCAGCGGCGGCAAGCAGATGAAACTTCTTCATTGCAGGTTCTCCTTGGCACTTTCATGGATTGGCAAAGTGATACCCAGCATTTCGCGTGCCAACAAAGCCATCCTGCTTGCGCTTCAGTCACTTGGCCCCCGTCGCCCGCGAGTATCGCGGCATCACTACCCGTGAACTGCGTGCGCCTGGCGACAATCGCATCCGCGAACGACGGCAAATTGCGACAGTCGCGCACAATCTAACTACAAACAGTGACTTGCTGGTCGGGCATCGCAGACATGGGCGGAGGCCCCGCTAACGGAGTGCCCCACGCCGACACCCTCGTAGTAACCGGTCAAGAAACGTGTCGGACAAAACCCGACACTCGGCGGTCCGGTCTCCCACGCGGTTGCAGGTACCTGCCGCTGTGCGCGCCCGGGCGCCGATTCCAGAATGGGAATCGCCATTAGTCGCCAACTGTGGATGGGCCGGAGGATTCATGAACTGGGACCGCATCGCGGGAAATTGGCCCCAGTGGAAGGGCCGCATACGTGAGCGCTGGTGCCGACTCACGGAAGATCAGCTGGACCTGATCGGCGGCCAGCGCAAGCAGCTCACCGACCGCATCGAAGAGGTCTATGGCCTCTCGCATCGCGAGGCGGAGCGGCAATTGCGCAACTGGGAACGCAACCTCGCCATTGATGAGTTCGACGAGGAAGACCTCGTGTTCGACGACGAACCGGGTCCGACGAGTATGAACGGGCGGGAGTCGTGATGATCCAGGTAACCATGAGTGGATTGCGCAATGCGGCGTGGTGCGTGACGGCCTTTGGAATCGTGGCCTGCGCGGCGACGCCGCTCACGGCCGAGCGGCTGGCGATCGCGGAACAGTCGATCGAACGTGCCGAGGCCGCCGAAGCCGCGGATTTCGCGCGGATGGAACTATCCGCGGCGCGCAGCAAGTACGCAGCGGCGCAGGCCGCCGCGGACAAGCGCGACGCCGAGCTCGCGAGCATGCTCGCCGAGCAGGCCGACGTCGACGCTCGACTCGCGGAGCACACCGCGCGCGCGAAGCGCTCGGAGGAGCTCGCGGGCAAGATGGACGCCCAGATGCGGGATCTGCGGGAAGAGTCGCTGCGACGCTCGAGCTCCGCGCCCGATCTGACCCGCCCGGATCAGCGATTGCGATGAGCGTGCGCATGCGTACCGGATACGCCACCGTGGTACTCGGCGCATTCGCGGCCATCACGGCCGGGAGCCTGGCCGCCTGCGAAACGATCCCGCGTGTTCCCGCCGATTTCTCCGCGGAACGCGCCGCGGTGGAAGAGGCCGAGACGCAGCCGGACGTCGTGCGTTACGCGAGCCCCGAGGCCACACGCGCGCGCGATTATCTGGCGCGCGCCGAGGCGCGCGCCGCCGGACACGGCGCCGATACCTTCGCGACTCACTACGCATACCTCGCCGCGCAGTTCGCGCGCATCGCCGTCATGCGGGCCCAGGAGCAGTCCGCTCGCGCCCGCATCCGTGCCAATGAAGTGGAGCGCGAGCGCATCCTGGAGGAATCCCGTCTCGCCGATGAACGCCGCGAACGCGGCGCCGCGCTCGTGAATGAACTCGCCCGCAGCCTGCGCGCCACGCAGACGGCGCGCGGTCTCGTCATCACGCTCGACGACGCGCTGTTCGACAAGGGCCGCGCGAAGCTGCATCCGGACGCGGCGCGGCCGCTCGATCTCATCGCGCGCGTGCTGAGCGAACTACCCGAGCGCCGCGTGCAGGTCGAAGCGTTCACCGACAGCGTGGGCGCGCCATCCTTCAACCTCGAGCTCTCACAGAGCCGCGCCGATGTCATCGCCATGGGGTTCATCGAGCGTGGCATCGAGGCGGCGCGCGTGCGCGCGCTCGGTTACGGCGAGTGGTTCGCCGCGCCGGAGAACGCGCCGGCGCGGAAGGGCCCGCCCGATCGGCGCGTCGAGAGCATCCTGTCCAACGACGCGGGCGTGATTCCGGTCCTGTTGCCCGTGGTCACTTCCCTTGCGGG
>JAEZCR010000231.1 GCA_023433465.1 Pseudomonadota bacterium
CACGCACGAGCCGGACATCGCCGCCTACGCGGCACGCAAACTACTGCTCAAGGACGGCGCGATCATCGGCGACGTCCGCCAGCAGCCCTTGCTGCAGGCCGGGGCGCGACCGCAACTGGAGGCGCAGGCGTCATGATTTCAGCCGGCGAAACACTGAGGCTCGCGGCACGCGCGCTGCAGCGGAACAAGATGCGCTCGTTCCTCACGGCGCTCGGCATCATCATCGGCGTCGCCGCGGTCATCTGCATGGTGTCGATCGGCGAGGGCGCGAAGTCGCGCATTCAATCTTCGATCGAGGGCGCGGGCACCAACGTCGTCATGTTGTTCTCGGGCTCGAGCTCGGGACCGGGCGGCCGCGGTGGCTTCGGCTCGCAGCCGACCATCACGTGGGAAGACCTGCGCGCGATCCAGACCGAACTGCCCTCGGTGCTCGCGGCCGCGCCGCAGATGAGCGCGAGCCAGCCGGTGATCTCCGAAACGAACACCTGGAATACGCAGGTGTCGGGCACGACGCCCGAGTGGTTCACGATCCGCAACTGGCCCGTCGAAAGTGGACAGCCGCTCTCGGCGTCCGACCAGGCGGGCGCCGCGAAGAACGCGGTGATCGGCAAGACCGCCGCGGAGAATCTCTTCGGTCCCGGCGTGGATCCGGTCGGCCAGGTCGTGCGCATCCGGGACGCGCCGTTCACGATCATCGGCGTACTCGCGCCGAAGGGTCAGAACGGCATGGGCCAGGACCAGGATGACGTGATCATCATCCCGCTGTCGGCGTTCCAGCAACGCATGCAGCGCGGACTCGGCAAGTTCGTGCCGGGTCGCATTTTCGTGAGCGCCGTGTCGGCCGAAGCGATTCCGCGCGCGCGCGCGGAGGTCGCCGCGCTGCTGCGCGAGCGCCATCGCCTGGGTCCCGACGACGAGGACGACTTCTCGACCAGCAGCATGGCCGAGATGACCAGCATGCTGACCTCGACCACCCAGACCATGACCACGCTGCTGGCGTCGATCGCGCTCGTGTCGCTGATCGTCGGAGGCATCGGGGTCATGAACATCATGCTGGTGTCGGTCACCGAGCGGACGCGCGAGATCGGCATCCGCATGGCCGTCGGCGCGCAGCCTGCGGACATCATGGCGCAGTTCCTTATCGAGGCGCTGGCGCTGGCCGCGATCGGCGGGGCGCTGGGTGTGCTGCTCGGCATCGGGATCGGCCAGTTGCTCGCCGCGAAATTCGGCTGGTCGATGGTGACCCGGACCGACATCGTCGTCATCGCGCTCGCGGTGAGCGCGGGGGTGGGCGTGGCGTTCGGGCTGTACCCGGCGCGCAAGGCCGCGCGGCTCGATCCCATCGAGGCGCTGCGTTACGAGTAGCGGCTTTCCGTAACGGAAATCCGCGGGAGACTTCCGCGAGGGGCCGCGAATATACTCGGCCACCCTTCCAATCTCGCGGACTCGACGACATGAAGTTCACCCGCCGAAATCTCGTGCGTGGCGCCGCCTACGGCGCGCTCGCGGCTCCGATGATCGTTCCCTCGCGCGTCTGGGGCGCGAACGACCGCATCCGGGTGGGCCAGATCGGCTGCGGCCGCATTGCGCTCAGCCATGACATGCCCGGGGTCATCAAGTCGGGGCTCGCGGACTTCGTCGCGGTCTGCGACCTCGACACGAACCGCATGGCGGACGGCGTCAAGAAAGCCGGCGAGTCGTACACCGACCGCGGGATCGGCGTGCCGACGATCGCCACCTACCAGAACTACCGCGAGATGATCGGCCGGCGCGATATCGACGCCGTCGTCATCAGCACGCCCGATCACTGGCACGCGGAGTGCGCGCTCGCTGCGGTGAACGCGGGCAAGGACGTATACCTGCAGAAGCCGTTCACGATGACGCATGCCGAAGGGGTGATCCTGCGCAACGCGGTGCGCCGCAAGGGCCGCATCCTGCAGGTCGGCAGCCAGCAGCGTTCGTGGGAGCAGTTCCGCCGCGCCGCCGAGCTCGTGCGTTCGGGACGGGCCGGCAAGATCGAGCGCGTCGAGATCGGACTGCCGACGGATCCGACCGCGCCCGACGCGCCGCCCGAGATGGTCCCGGCGAACCTCGACTTCAGCCAGTGGTTAGGTCCCACGCCGTTCGCGTACTACACCGAGATGCGCGTGCATCCGCGCGGGGATTACAGCCGCCCGGGCTGGCTGCGCAACGATGCGTTCTGCCTCGGCATGATCACGGGCTGGGGCTCGCATCACTACGACACGATGCACTGGGCGCTCGACTGCGAGCACACGGGCCCGACGAAGGTGTCCGGCCGCGGCGAGTTCCCGGATCCGGGCCGCATCTGGAACGTACACGGCGCGTACGACGTGACGCTCGAGTATCCGAAGGGTGTCACCGTGCACGTCTCGGACAAGAATCCGAACGGACTCAAGTTCATCGGCGACGAAGGATGGATCTGGGTGTCGCGTGGCGAGGGCGCCGCGACGTCGAGTGATCCGACGGCGGGGCAGAAGGCACCGCCGCCGCTCGACGCGAGCGATCCGAAGTTGCTCGACGAGAAGGGCCTGTCGGTGCATCTGCCGGTGAGCAAGTCGCATCACAAGAACTGGCTCGAGAGCGTGCATTCGCGCAAGGCGCCGCTCGCGCCCGCGGACGTCGCGCATCGCAGCAACACCGCGTGCATCGTGAGCTGGATCGCGATGAAGCTCGGCCGTCCGCTCGAATGGGATCCCAAGGCGGAGAAGTTCAAGAACGACGCCGAGGCGAACGCGATGTTGACCCGACCCGAGCGCGGACCGTACGGCGCGCTGCAGATGGCGAAGGCGTAATGAACCGCTGGGGGAAGATTGCGGCCGCCCTCGTGACGGTCATCTTCCCGCCGCTCGCGGTGCTCGCGAGCGACAAACATGCGAGCAAGGAAACCACGGTGCAGCTCCTGACGCTGGAACCGGGGCACTTCCATGCCGCGCTCGTGCAGAAGTTCGCCTTGCCGGGGGTCTCGCCCGTCGTGCGGGTGTACGCGCCGGGCGGTGAGGACCTCGATCAGCATCTGCAGCGCATCGAGGGTTTCAATGCGCGCGCCGAGGAACCGACGCAGTGGGTGGAGCAGGTCTACACCGGCGCCGATTTCGTCGACAAGGCGCTGGGCACGCTGGATCACCCGCCGAAGCGCGAGCATCCGACGGTACTCGTGCTGTCGGGCAACAACGCCCGCAAGTCTGAATACATCGGCCGCGGCATCTACGCCGGCATGCACGTGCTCGCCGACAAGCCGATGATCATCAAACCGGCGCAGCTCGCAGCATTGCGCAAGAATTTTGCCGCCGCCAGAGCTCGCGGCGTGCTGGTCTACGACATCATGACCGAGCGCTTCGAGATCACGACGATGCTGCAACGCGCGCTCTCGCAGCAGCGCGCGTTGTTCGGCACGATCGAGAAGGGCACGCCCGAGGATCCCGCGATCACGAAGATCAGCGTCCACAATTTCTCGAAGGTGGTCGCCGGCGCGCAGCTCAAGCGGCCGCAATGGTTCTTCGATCCGGAGCAGCAGGGCGCCGGCATCGTGGACGTCACGACGCATCTCGTCGATCTCGTGCAGTGGGAGGCCTTTCCGGGCGTCGCGTTGTCGCCGTCGGATGCAATCGTGCTGAACGCGCGCCGCTGGACGACACCACTCACGCTCGAGCAGTTCGGACGCGTGACGGGCGCGCAGGATTTTCCGGGATTCCTGCAGCTGTACGTCAGGGACGAGGTGTTGCACGCGCCGTCGAACGGCGAGTTCACGTACACCTTGAAGGGCGTGCATGCGCGCGTGTCGGTGACCTGGGAGTTCGAGGCGCCGCCCGGCGCCGGCGACACACACTTCTCCGTGATGCGCGGCACGCGCGCGACGCTCACGATCCGGCAGGGCGCGGAGCAGGGCTACAAGCCGGTGCTGTACATCGAGCGCGACCCGTCGGTGACGCCGGCGCAGCACCAGAGGGCGCTGATGATGGCGATGCAGGACATCGCGAAGACATGGCCGGGTGTCGACGTGAAGCGGGATGGCGATCGGTACGTCGTCGTCGTGCCCGACAAGTATCACAACGGACATGAAGCGCACTTCGCGCAGGTGACCCAGAACTTCCTGGGCTACGTGCGCGCGGGAAGACTTCCCGACTGGGAAGTGCCCAACATGATCACGAAGTACGCGACGATCATGCAGGCCTACGAGAAGAGCCAGTGACGGACGCGCTCAGCTGAGCGCGCGATAGAGCATGCGGGTCCCCACGACGAGCAGGAACGCGCCGAAGGCAATCGACAGCCATCGCCGGCTGAGCGCGTGCGCGGCGCGCACGCCGAGCGTGGCGGTGAGCATCGAGCTCGGCCCGATGATGGCGAGTCCGACCATGCTCACGAATCCGACCGTGATCCATGGCAGGTTCGTCGACGGCCGGGCGATCAGGTAGCCGATCGTGCCAGGAATGCTGATGAGCAGGCCGAAGAACGCCGCGGTGCCCACCGCGCGGTGGATGGGATATCCGCAGAAATTGAGTGTGGGTACCGCGAGCGTCCCGGCGCCGATGCCCATGACGGCCGAAACGCCGCCGATGACGGCGGAGGTCGCGGCGCCGGCGGTTCCCCGCGGCGCGTATTGCGCCAGGCGCCAGTCGTCGAGCGGCAGCAACATCTTGATCGCGATCAGCAGCGCGACGATGCCGAAGATGGCGGCGAGCACGGCGAGTGGCGCGCGCGAGGCGAGCATGCTGCCGACGAAGGCCGCGATCAGCATGGGAACACCCCAGCGCCGGGCGAGATCCCAGTCGACCGCGCCGTGCAGGTGGTGGAGCCGCGCGGAGGAAATCGAAGTCGGGATGATCGCGGCCAGCGAGGTCGCGACCGCCATGTGCATGCGGTACTCCGCATCGATGCCGGCGAAGCGCAAGGTGTATTCGAGCACCGGCACCGTGACGATGCCGCCGCCGACGCCTAACAAACCCGCGGCGAAACCGGCCACCAGGCCGCAGGACACCAGCACCGCCAGCAACGGCAGATATTGCTCGATCATCGTTTGTGGACCCCTGCAATGCCTGGGCCAGAAAGAGGGTGCCTGGCACGGAAATCCCGGGAGAAGCGAGCGAGGAATTTGCACCGTCGGCGGGCCGCGCCATGCACGCTCGCATCGGTTCGGTGCACATCAGCTCGAGCGCGGCGCGACATTTCCCGATATTTTCTGCATGAATCTTGCAGGTCCAGATCAATGACAACTGGGGAGTACCTTCCGTGAGCTCTACCGTAACCACACTCCCGACCACGGCTTCGACCGAAGACCTCATCGACGAAGGTCGCGTCTCGCTGAGCAAGGAGGCGCTCAAACACGCGTTCCTCGACAACCTGTTCTACATCCAGGGCAAGTTCCCCGCGCTCGCGACCAAGACGGACTACTACATGGCGCTCGCGTACGCCGTGCGTGACCGCATGCTGCAGCGCTGGATCTCGACCGCGGCGGCATACACCAAGCAAGGCTCGCGCACGGTGTCCTACCTGTCCGCCGAGTTCCTGATGGGACCGCATCTCGGCAACAATCTCATCAACCTCGGCATCTACGACACCGCGCGCACGGCGGTCGCGGAGCTCGGGCTGGATCTCGAAGAGTTGTTAGGCCAGGAGGACGAACCGGGGCTCGGCAACGGCGGCCTGGGCAGACTGGCCGCGTGTTTCATCGAGTCGCTCGCGACGCTCGAAGTCCCGGCGCTCGGCTACGGCATCCGTTACGAGTTCGGCATCTTCCAGCAGGACATCGCCGACGGCTGGCAGGTGGAGAAGACGGACAAGTGGCTGCGCTGGGGCAATCCATGGGAGATCGCGCGGCCGGAGTGGTGCGTCGAAGTGAAATTCGGCGGACACACCGAAAGTTACGTCGACGAACACGGGCGCAAGCGCTCCCGCTGGATTCCCGGCCGCATCGTCAACGGCATTCCGTACGACACGCCGATCCTCGGACACAAGGTGAATACCGCGAACACGCTTCGGCTGTGGAAAGCCGAAGCGCCGGAGTCGTTCGATTTCGGCACGTTCAACCGCGGCGACTACTACGGCGCGGTCAACCAGAAGGTCGCAAGCGAGAACCTGACCAAGGTGCTGTACCCGAACGACGAGCAGGTACGCGGCAAGGAGCTGCGGCTCGAGCAGCAGTACTTCTTCGTGAGCTGCTCCCTGCAGGACATGCTGCGCATCTGCGGCGTGCAGAAGATTTCGCCCGAGCGCTTCCACGAGAAGTTCGCGATCCAGTTGAACGACACTCATCCCTCGATCGCGGTGGCGGAGCTCATGCGCCTGCTCGTCGACGAGCTCGCGCTGGACTGGGAGCGCGCGTGGAGCATCACGCGGCAGACGTTCGCGTACACCAATCACACGCTGCTGCCCGAGGCGCTCGAGCGCTGGCCGCTGGGATTGTTCGGCCGGCTGCTGCCACGCCTGCTCGAGATCATCTACGAGATCAACGCGCGTTTCCTCGACGAAGTGCGCATGGCGTTCTTCGGCGACGAGGAGCGCATCCGGAGACTCTCGCTGATCGACGAGGCGGGCGAGCGATACGTGCGCATGGCGCACCTCGCGACCGTCGGCAGTCATGCGGTCAACGGTGTCGCGGCGTTGCATTCCGAACTGCTCAAGAGCGACGTGATGCGCGACTTCGCCGAGCTGTGGCCGGAGAAGTTCAGCAACAAGACGAACGGTGTGACGCCGCGACGCTGGATGGTGCTGTCGAATCCGCGGCTCGCGCATTGCATCTCGCGGCGCATCGGCGAGGAATGGGTGAAGGATCTTTACCAGCTCCGCCGGCTCGAGCCGCTGGCCGAGGATGCGGAGTTCCGCGCCGAATGGCGCCAGATAAAACACGCCAACAAATCTGCGCTCGCGGGGCTGATCGCCGAGCGGACGGGCGTGGTGGTCGATCCGTCGGCGATATTCGACGTGCAGGTGAAACGAATCCACGAATACAAGCGTCAGCACCTGAACATCCTGCACGTCATCGGGCTCTATCACCGGATCAAGACGGATCCGAAATTCACGATGGAGCCGCGCGTGTTCGTGTTCGGTGGCAAGGCGGCGCCGGGGTATTACCTCGCCAAACTGATCATCCGGCTCATCACGGCGGTGGCCGAGATCATCAACCGCGATCCGGGCGTGCGCGATCTGATCAAGGTCGTGTTCATTCCGAACTTCAACGTCACGAACGGGCAGCGCATCTATCCGGCCGCGGATCTTTCCGAGCAGATTTCGACCGCGGGCAAGGAGGCCTCGGGCACGGGCAACATGAAGTTCCAGATGAACGGTGCGCTCACCATCGGAACGGTCGACGGCGCGAACATCGAGATCTGCGAGGAAGTGGGGGTCGAGAACTTCTTCCTGTTCGGCCTCGAGGCGCACGAGGTCGCGGCGAAACGCGCGGCCGGATATCGGCCGATGGACTACGTCGAGGGCAACGAGGAACTGCAGGCGGTGATTTCACTCATTCGCGACGGCTTCTTCTCGCGCGGCAACAGCTCGCAATTCCAGCCGCTCATCGACAACCTCGTCTACCACGATCCGTACTTCGTGTTCGCCGATTACCAGTCCTACGCGGATTGTCAGACGCTCGTCGACCAGACGTATCGCGACAAGGAAGCGTGGACGCGCATGTCGATCCTGAACGCCGCACGCTCAGGCAAGTTCTCCTCCGACCGCACGATCCGCGAGTACTGCGCCGACATCTGGCAGGCGAAGTCCGTCCCGGTGCAGTTGCTCTCGCAGGAAGAAGTGAAGGCTGGCCTGCTCCAGTAACGAGTAATAAAGGGGACAGACCTCGATGAGGCCGTGACCCCAGGCAATGTCCCCGTTTGCCAGGAAAAGGGGAATGTCCCCATTTCGCCTAACGGACATGTCCGCCTCCCGCGTCTGCATGGCAAGATGTCGGCCCGCAGTAGATGCGGGTGCCGCATCGCAGAAGGAGAAAAGGTATGCGTCATCCATCGATCCGCGTGGCCTTGCTGGCCGCAACCGGGATAGTCGTCGCAAGCGCTTTCGCGAAGGACACTCCCGCGCCGGATCCGCAGGCTGTCGCGCAGATCAAGGAAATGGGGCTGCAGGAACACTCGAAGTCCATGCGCGAACTTCCGGGTTGGCGCGCGCCGAAGAAGATAGTGCTCACGCCGATGGGCAGCCTCGACGCATTGAAGGCCATGGCGCCGGACGTCGAATTCGTCGTCGTGAACGGCGCGGAGCAGATGGCCGCGGCCGCGGCGGACGCCGACGCGATCATGAGCGGCGACAATGTGGTTTGCGACGATCGCGTACTCGCGGCCGCGAAGCGCGTGCGCTGGGTCGCGGTGTATTCCGCCGGCGTCGAAGAGTGTCTCGGGAAGAAGGCGCTCGAGAAGCCCGGCGTCGTGCTCACCAACATGCGCGCCGTCGCGGGTCCCGTGATGGCCGAACACGTGATTGCGCTGACCTACGGCCTGTCGCGCGGTCTGCAGGTATCCATCGCGCGCCAGGCGCGCGGCGAGGGATGGGGCGGTGGATTCGCGGGCTCGCAGCCACAGGCACTCACCGGCAAGACGATGCTGGTCGTCGGCCTGGGCGGCATCGGACTCGAGGTCGCCGAACGCGCGCATGCGCTCGGCATGAAGGTGATCGCGACGCGCAACAGCTCGCGTGAAGGCCCGCCGTACGTGAGCTACGTCGGTCTCGCCGACGAACTACCCACGCTGATTTCCCAGGCGGACGTGGTCGTCTCCGCGCTGCCGCTCGTGCCCGCGACCACCCATCTCTTCGACGCGCAGATGTTCGCGCGCATGAAGAAGACCGCGTACTTCATCAACGTCGGCCGTGGGGGCAGCGTCGTCACCGACGACCTGGTCGCGGCGCTCAACAACGGCGTGATCGCCGGCGCGGGTCTCGACGTCACGGAGCCAGAGCCGCTGCCGAAGGATCACCCGCTGTGGAAGGCGAAGAACGTGATCATCACGCCGCACATGTCGGCGCAATCGGATCTCGGCCAGAGCGGGCGCGCGCTGGTGCTGCGGGAGCAGATACGTCGCTTCGCGGCCGGAGACAAGCTCCTCGCCGTCGTCGACACGAAGAAAGGTTATTAGCGGGCTCGCTTCTCCCGGGATTTCCGTGCCAGGCACCGTCTTCCGTCAGTAGGGCAGGCCGACGTAGTTTTCGGCCATGCTCGTCTGGGCGGCGCGCGATTCGAACAGGTAGGCAAGCTCCGTCTCCTGCATGCGTTTCGCGAACGGATCGACCGGAAAGTCGTGCAACTGGCGGGTCATCCACCAGGAGAAGCGCTCGGCCTTCCAGATGCGTTGCAGGCAACGCGAAGAATAACGGTCGAGAGGGCGCTCGCTGTTCTCGCGGCAGGCATCGCGCAGCGCCTCGTGTAGATAGAACACGTCGCTGACGGCGAGATTCAGGCCCTTGGCGCCCGTCGGCGGCACGATGTGCGCGGCGTCCCCAGCCAGGAACAATCTACCGAACCGCAGCGGCTCGACGACGAAGCTGCGCAGCGGCGCGATGCTCTTCTCGATCGACGGCGCGGCGGTGACCTCGGCCGGCACCTCCGCGCCGATTCGCCGCTGGAATTCGTCCCAGAATCGCGCGTCGCTCCAGTCTTCGACTCGATCTCCTTGCGGACATTGCACGTAGCAGCGCACGCGCGTCGGCGATCGCAGGCTCGCGAGCGCGAAGCCGCGCTCCGAGTTCGCGTAGATCAACTCCGCCCAGGGCGGATGCGCGTCCGCGAGCACGCCGAGCCATCCGAACGGATATTCACGCTCGAACACGCGGATGCGGTCCGCGGGAATGCTGCGCCGGCATACGCCGTGATATCCGTCGCAGCCGGCGATGTAATCGCATTCGATCTCGTGAGTCTCGCCATTCCTGCGATAGGTCACGCGCGGCGCGCCGCCATCCCAATCATGCAGGCCGACGTCATCGGCCTCGTAAACGCTCGGAGCACCGGCCGCGTCGCGAGCCTCCATCAAGTCGCGCGTGATCTCCGTCTGGCCATAAACCGTGACGGACTTTCCGACCAGTTCTTTCAGCGCGATGCGATGGCGCTGGCCGCGAAACCCGATCTCCACGCCCTCGTGCACGAGCGCTTCCTTGCGAAGGCGCGCCGCGACGCCCGCGTGCTCGAGCACGTCGACCGTGCCCTGTTCGAGCACACCGGCACGGATGCGCCCTAACACATATCCGGGAGTGCGCCGCTCGAGAATGATCGCGTCGATGCCTTCGCGTAACAGGAGCTGTCCCAGCAGCAGGCCCGCGGGTCCCGCTCCGACGATGACGACCTGTGTGCGCTGCCGGGTCACCTGAGGCTCAGAAGTCGAACTGGATGGTCGCGAACCACTCGCGCGGTCGCGCGTAGGCAATCTCCGCGCCCGCGAGCGCCAACGTCCTGCGAATGCTCATGCGGTGACGGTAGGCAATGGCCGGGGTATCTTCAATCGCGATTGATGGATATCGAGTATCGTCGAGCGTGATAGTGTGAATTCGCGCCTGGGGGCGGGAGGGAGCTGCCATGAACCGATCATTCGATCTGAACCTGCTGCGGATCCTCCTGACCATCCACGAGCAGGGCAGCGTCACCGCCGCGGCGCAGAAGCTCGGCATGGCCCAGTCCGCGGTGAGCACCGCGCTCGCCAAACTACGCGTGCGGTACGCCGATCCGCTGTTCAATCGCGTGGGTCACGGCATGGAGGCGACGGCGCGCATGCGCGGCCTCATCGCTCCGCTGCGCGAGGCGCTGATGCGGGTAGATGGGACCTTCTCCGCGGACGACCGGTTCGATCCCGCGACCACGGAGCAGACGTTCACGTTCGCGATGACGGACCTCGGCGAGATGGTGTTCATGCCGAAGATCCTGCGCCGCATCCGCCAGGTGGCGCCGCGCGCCTCGGTGCGCTCGGTCGCCGCGAGCGCGGCGCAGATTCCGCGCTGCCTCGAGACTGGAGAGATCGATCTCGCGGTCGGCTACTTTCCCGACCTGCGCGAGAAGTCGTTCGTCGAAAAGCACCTGTTCTTCCATCACTTCGTGTGCCTGCTGCGGGCCAATCACCCGATTGCCTCCAGCACGCTGTCGCTTGCGCAGTTCCGCAGCCTCGAACACGCCGTCGTGTACGGCGCGGGGCGCACGCACGAGGTGTTCGAGCGTTTCCTGCGGTCGAAGAAGATTCACCGGCGCGTGGTGCTCGAGACGCCGCATTTCATGAGCATCCCGCCCATCATCTCGCAGACGGACCTCGTCGTGACGGTGCCGCATGCGGTCGGCATCTTCGTGCGCAAGGCGCACATGAACATCCGCATCGCCGAACCGCCGATCCAGACGCCGAAGATCGACCTCAAGCTGCACTGGCACCGCAACTTCCAGCGCGATCCGAAGAACAAGTGGCTGCGCGAGCTCGTCGCGGATCTGTTCACCGACGATCTCGACGAGTGGCAGACGGCAGGGCGCCGGTAGCTAGAGCTCCGTCAGCGTTTCCTGCTTCGCGATCTTCGCGGTGTCGAGCTCGATGCCGAAGCCGGGTTTCTCCGGCAGCGTCACGAGGCCGTTCACGGCGACCAGCGGATCCTTGATGAACCACTGCTTCTCGGCGACGTGATTGATGAGAAATTCGCCTGCCGGGCACACCGAGGGCGACTGGCTCGCGACGATCGCGAGCGCGGCATGCACGTTGTGACAGTGGGGCATCACGCGCACGCCGTGCACCGAGGCGAGCTGACAGATCTTCGCGACCTCACTGACGCCGCCGCACCATTCGGGATCCGCCTGGACGTAGTGCAGCGCGTCGGCCTGCAGGAACTGCTGCACTTCCCACCGATTGTAGAAATGCTCGCCGGTTGCGACCGGCACGGTGGTGGATTGCCGCAGGCGGATGAAACTCTCGACGTCGGCCATCGGGAACGCTTCTTCGATGAACCACGGCCGATACTGCTCGACCTTGCGGCACCACTGGATCGCGTAGTTGAGGTCCCATCCCTGGTAGGCGTCGAAGCCGATCTCGACCTCGTCGCCCACCGCCGCGCGCAGCTCGCGCATGAGCGCGACGTTGAGGTCCATGCCTTTCTGACCGTCGCCGGGTCCGTAGGCCAGGAACCACTTCTGGTGGATGAAGCCTTCCTTCTTGAGCTGCGCCGCCCGCTTCGCGGCGAGCGGCGGATCGACGGAGAAGCCCAGGCAGCTGCCGTAGACGCGCACGGGGTGCTGCGTGGGTCCGCCTAACAACCGGAACACGGGTATGCCGAGATACCGGGCGCGCAGGTCCCACAGCGCGTTGTCACAGTAGCTGATGCCCATCATGTAGTGGCTCGCGCGCGCGTGGCGGTTCGAGCGGTACATCTGGTCCCAGAGCTTTTCGACCGCGAGGGCGTCCTGGCCGATGAGCAGCCGGCGCAGCGGGCCGAGGATGGTCGGCAGCGCCTCGCTGTCCACGTAACCGTAGACGCCTCCGTGGCCGCCTTTCGTGCGGATGCGTAGATAGTGATGGCGCGCGGTGTAGGTTTCCTGGCGGGCGGGCGACTCCTTGAACGGCTCCGGGCGCCGGTCGGGATAGATGTGCAGCGGATTGACCTGGTGTTGGCCCGTAGTCCTGCGCGTTCTTTCGCGCGGGCCGGAGATGCGCAGCACATCGACCTCGGCGATGACGAGATCGGGCAGATTGACCGCGGCAGCCAGGGTTTCGCGGATAGATAGTGGAAGGAGAGCGGCGAGCGCAGAACCCGCGCCCAGCGATTGCAGGAAGTCTCGACGTTTCACGGCAGGGCCCCTCGCGAGTCAGGACTCGCGCGAGCTTGTTGTACCGTCCCGCGCGCCGTCAACGGTGCGAATCCGTTATCCCGGATCGAGATTTTTGTAGAACACCACCGTCTGGCAGAACGGACCGTCCGGCAGCAACGCGTATCTGGGAATGGTGCCGACGCGTTGCCAGCCGCTGCGTGCGTAGAGCCGCTCGGCGTCCGCGCTCGCGGTGTCCAGTACGAGCAGTGTTCGGCCGGCTTCCTTCGCGGCACGTTCGGCCGCCGCGAGCACGGCCGCGCCGACACCGCGCCGCCGCGCGCGGCGGTGGACGAGCATCTTGGAAACATCGGCGCGATGCGGCTGGTTTTCCGGCGTCGCCCAGATGGCCTGGGCGGTGCCGAGGATGCCGTGCTCGTCCTCGGCGACGACGAGCACGCGTTCCTTCCGCGCGACGCTGGCGCCGACGTCGCGCCAGAAGTCTTCCGCCTTCTCGCGCGTCATCGGGTACATGAAGCTCACGGACGCGCCGCCCACGACGCAATCGATGAGCACGTCGCACAAGCCGTCGAGATCGCGCGGGGTGATGACGTGCAACTGCCGCACCGTGAAGTTCATGACGCGAGCACCACGATGTAACGGGCGGGCTTCTTCGTGCGATTGCGGAACGTGACTGGCGCATCGAGCTGCATGGCGAGGCAGTCGTCCTTCGCGAGCTCGTGCGTGACCTTGCCGACCGTCACTTCGAGCTCACCTTCGCGCACCCAGATCTGCTGCGCCACGGCGCGGTCGCGCGCGCCGGTTTCGTAGGCCACCTTGGCGCCGGCGGGGAAGTCGACCTCGACGATGCGGATGGGCGAGGGGTAGTTGGCCGGCGAGACGTTGGTGCGGATGTATCCGGACTGCGGATCCTTCCACGCCACGCGATCCCCGCGCCGTGACACCGGATCGGGCGGCGCAGCGGCGTCGTCGAACAGAGAAGCGAGGGTGACGCCGAGGCCGGTGGCTATCTTCTCGAGCACCACCGCCGTCGGGCTGGTTTCGCCGCGCTCCACGAGCGAGATCATCGAACGACTCACGTCGCAGCGGGCGGCGAGCGCTTCGAGCGAGAGACCGGCCGTGGCCCGCAGGTCGCGGACCCGCGCGGCGATCCGTGAGTGGATATCCGGTATACGGGATACTCTGTCCATTATATTGGAAGCATACGCGCGCCCGCAGCCGTTGTCATGCAGGTAGGTGCCGGGATCTACCGCTCCTCGGAGACGCGTTTCGCGAGGCGTTCGAGGGCGCCGGAGGCGTAGCGCTTGCAGTCCTGGCCGTCGCCGATGAAGACATTGCGCTTGGCATCCTTCGCGAGCGCCGCGAGCTTGGCGTCGAGATCGATCAGCTCGGGGTGCGGCGCCAGCAGGATGTCGCAGGGCAGGGAGGCGACCTTTGCGATGGACTGCTCGAATTCCGGGACACGGCTGGCGTATTTCTCGTCGCCCGAAAAGCGGAAGCCAGGCGCGGAAACCGAATTCAGGCTGTCGGCGTAAACAACGTTCCTGCAGTCGGAGCCAACGCAGGACTTCCACGACCAGCTGGTGCCGCCGGGCGTGTGACCGGGTGTGAGGTGCGCGGTGATCTCGATGCCCGCGACCTTCAAGGTTTCACCGTCCGCAACCTCGCGCACGTTCGCAACCGCAGGGAAGTTGTTGTGCTTCGGACCGAACGCGAATTGCGGGTCGTCCTCGAGCGGACCGCCGTTCTCGAGCGCGCGTTTGCCCGCGGGGCTCGCGGCGACCTGGGCACCGCTCGCGCGCTGCAGCGCCGCGATGCCGCCCGCATGGTCGTAGTGCATGTGCGAATTCAGGACCAGCTTCACGTCCTCGAGACGGAAGCCCAGCTTCTTGATATTCGCGGCGATCGCGGGCGCGCTTTGCGGCAATCCGCCATCGATGAGCACGTGGCCCTTGTCCGAGGTGATGAGGATCGAGGACAGCCCACCGCCCACGAACCAGGTATTGCCGAAGACGTTGAACGGCTCGCGCGGCTTGGCCCAATGGTCGCAGGCATCGCAGACGTGCGGAGGATCGGGTTGAACATCGGCGGCAATGACCGGCAACGAAATGAGCGTTGCGATGACGGGAAAAAAAAGTCCGCGCGAGATTCTTTTCATGACCTTCGATTCCCTGCCGTGGCGAGATCTAACCAATCCACGAGCGTATGACATCGTTCGCAGATCTCGCAATGCCAAGTTGCCGACTGAGGCGCGGCCGCACTAATCTTTCGCATGCGCAATTCCCTTCAAGTTCGCTTCGCGTCGGTCGTCGTGGGCACAATGATCGGGGCCGTTTCATGGTCAGGTCCCAATGAAGACGAAGTTCAACGGATTGCGGCAGAGATCAGCTCCGTCTGTAACACCCAGGGTATGCTGGCCTGCGAGAAGAACTTCCGGGACATGGACCAGGTTTTCGAATTCTTCAGGGAATACGACAAGCTCGCAATTGCTGAAACGAAATTCGCCGATTTCGTGAAGTCGCGGTATCCCGGAGAAACATTCGACTGGAGTCTCATGAGGGCCAGTCTGAAGTTGAAGGTGAAGCCCACGATGACACCCCAGACATTGCTGAAGGGTGAGGTGGTGGCTCAAAAGATCGCGGACGGTTATCGAGTTAGGACGGGGAAAGGGGAATTCGATTTACGTCACGACTCGGACGGTTGGTATCTCGTTCCGGGCGAGATCGCCTTGGAGCAAATCAACAAGGGAATCAGGCAGCTCGCTCCCTACTACCGGGCGGCCATGTTGAAGCGCATCATCCTGGCGTACAGGATGCTCGAGGCCGACATGGCCAAACTAGACAAGGATGTGCTCGAAAGGGGTGTGAACGAAGACCTTGCGCCCCTGGTCGCGGCAATGCTCGGTCCGGAGTCCGTGCCTCAAGTGCTGCGGGAACAGTTGAAGCCGCTGGACGACGTGCTGGCCTTCTACGGACCGCTCAACTCTCGTAAGAAAATGGAAGCTGCTATTCGCAGTGCACATCGGCTTGCGCCGTCGGTCGAGTCCTCGCTCTAGAGCAACGACTTCTCCAGCGTGTCCAGCGTGCGCATCGCCGGCAGCACCTGCGCGACGCTCGCGTTCGGTTCGCGCTTCTCCAGGATGGCCGCGAAGAATTCGCGGTCCTGCAGCTCGATGCCGTTCATCGACACGTCGACCTTCGACACGTCGATGGAATTGTTCTTGCCGTCGACGAGCTCGTCGTACCGCGCGATGTACGTGCCGTTGTCGCAGATGTAGCGGAAGAACGTGCCGAGCGGTCCGTCATTGTTGAACGACAGCGACAGCGTGCAGATCGCGCCGCCCGGCACCTTCATCTGGATGCTCATGTCCATCGCGATCCTGAGATCCGGGTGCATCGGTCCCTGGATGGCGCGCGCCACGCTCGCGGTTTCGCCTGTCTGGTACTGGAACAGGTCGACCGTGTGACAGGCGTGGTGCCAGAGCAGATGATCGGTCCAGCTACGAGGCTTGCCGAGCGCGTTCATGTTCGTGCGGCGGAAGAAATAGGTCTGCACGTCCATCTGCTGAATCTTGAGCTCGCCCGCGACGATCTTCTTGCGGATCCACTGGTGGCTGGGATTGAAGCGGCGCGTGTGGCCGCCCATGCAGATGAGTCCGGTTTCCTTCTGCACGCGCGCGAGTTCTTCGGCGTCCTTTAGGTTGTCCGCGATCGGAATCTCGATCTGCACGTGTTTACCCGCGCGCATGCACTGGATGCCTTGCTTCGCGTGCATCTGCGTGGGCGTCGCGAGGATCGCGGCCACGACGCCGGGTTGAGCGAGACACTCCGCCAGATCCGTCGACCAGTGCGGGATGCCGTACTTCCTGGCGACTTCCGCGGTTGAATCGGGACTGCCGCCCGCGAGCGTCGCGATCTCGATGCCCGGAATGTTCCGGATCGCCTCGATGTGCTTGACGCCGAACGCGCCCTGTCCCGCGATGCAGATTTTCATTCGATCACTCCGTCGGTTCGAGGCAGAGCAGGCCCGCGGCGGTGTTCGAGGTGGGTACGTGGTAGAAGCGATACGCCTCGCGCACCTTGCCGCCGAGCGCGCCGCGCATCGCCAGCCACATCACCATCTCGATGCCTTCCGAGCCGGACTCGCGCATGTATTCGGTATGGGATAGTTTGGTCAACTTCTGCGGATCGTTCACCATGCCGTCGAGGAACATCGCGTCGAATTCCCTGTTGACCAGGCCGGCACGTTCGCCCTGGAGCTGGTGCGACATGCCGCCGGTGCCATAGACGACCACGCGCAGATCCTCCGGGAAATCCTCGACCGCGCGGCGGATCGCCTGGCCCAGCTTGAAGCAACGCACGCCGGTCGGCGGTGGATACTGGATCACGTTCACGCACAGCGGAATCACCTTGAACGGCCACTCGGCCACCTGTCCGCACGTGACGGACAGCGGCACGGTCAAGCCGTGATCCACCGGCATCTCGTTCGCGATCGTCATGTCGAACTCGTCGAGAATGAGGTTCTCGACCAGATGCCACGCGAGCTTGGAGTGCCCGTACACGGTCGGCACCGGGCGCGGGCCGAAACCTTCGTCCGCGATCGGGAACACCGAAGCGGTGCCCATCAGGAACGTCGGGATCATCTGCAGCGACAGCGCGTTCGCATGATCGTTGTAGATGAGGATGGCGACGTCGGGCTTGATCTTCGCGAGCCACTCGCGCGCGGCAACGGTGCCGTCGAAGTATGGCTTCCAGTAGGGATTGCCGGCGTTGCCCTTGTCGAGCGCCGCGCCGATGGCCGGCACGTGCGAGCAGGCGATGCCTCCAACGATACGCGCCATTATTGCTTCTCCCGAGAGGGTTTCCCCTCGTCCTTGAAGCGATTGCCCTCGGGCGAGCGGCCGCCGGCCAGCATCATCTTCGCGTACTCCTCCTTCGGCATGCTGCACATCATGCCGGCCACGTCCTGGAAGGTGAGGCCGTCGCAGAACGCGATCTTGATCGTGTAGTAGATGTTGCCGCCGACCTTCAGCATGCCTAACCAGTCGCGCTTGAGGACGGCGTCCTTCTGCTCGGGCGTGAGCGGGAACCGGTCGAGGTACTCGGCTTCGTTCGCCTTGAATGCCTCGCGGTTCTTCGGATCGTTGAGCGACATGCAGAACATGTTGAGGTGGTAACCCACGCGGCCGCGCTCGGCGTCGTACACGTAGGTGCCTGGAATGGATTCGTAATCGCGTGGTGCGGCCATGGATCTCTCGGCAATGGAATTCAACGAAGCATGCGGCGCGAGTGCGCCGGAGTGCTCGATGAAGGCCGAAGAATATTCGATTTCGAGTGCAACGGGTGCAAGGGGCGAGCCCGCAACGGGTCAGGCATTCAGCGGCAATCCGACGTAATTCTCGGCGAACACGGACTGCGCCGCGCGGGACTGGCGCAGGTATTCCAGCTCCGCCACCTGCATCTGGCGGTCGAAGCCGTCCATGTGCGGGAAACGGTGCGTCAGGTGTGTCAGCCACCAGGAGAATCGCTCGGCCTTCCAGATGCGATCGAGTGCGCGCGCGGAGTAGTCGTCGATCTCGCGGGTCGTTCCCGACGCGTAGAACGCCGAGAGCGCGCGCGCCAGCACGATCACGTCGGCGGCCGCGAGATTGAGCCCCTTGGCGCCGGTCGGCGGGACGATGTGCGCGGCGTCGCCGGCGAGGAACAGCTTGCCGTAGCGCAGCGGCGAACAGACGAAGCTTCGCAACGGGGCGATGGATTTCTCGAACGAAGGGCCGCGTGTGATCCGCGGCGCGAAGGAGTTTCCAATGCGAACGGCGAGTTCCTGCCAGATGGCCTCGTCGCTCCAATCCTCGATCTTGTCCTCGAGCGAGCACTGCAGGTAATAGCGGCTGCGCGTCGGCGATCGCATGGAGGCGAGCGCGAAACCGTGCTCGTGGTTGGCGTAGATGAGCTCATGGTTGCAGGGGGGCACCTCGGCGAGGATGCCTAACCACCCGAACGGGTAGGTGCGTTCGAACACCTTGATGGCGTCGCGTGGGATGCTCGCGCGGCTCACGCCGTGAAAGCCGTCGCAGCCGGCGATGAAGTCGCATTCCAGGCTGTGCACGCCTTTTTGCGAGCGCCACGTGATCTTCGGCCGGTCGCCGTCGAGATCGTGCGGTGTGACGTTCTGCGCTTCGTAGTGGATCGGGATGCCGAGGCGATCGGCGGAGACGTGCAGGTCCTTCATGACTTCGGACTGGCCGTACACGGTGACGGCGGCGCCATCGAGCAACTCGCCGAAATCCACGTGAAACGGCTCGCCGTTCACCGCGAGCGTGGTGCCCGCGTGGACCAGTCCTTCACGCTGGACGCGATCTCCGATGCCGATTTCTTGCATGAGCTGCACGGTGGTGCGTTCGAGTACGCCGGCGCGCACGCGTGATTCCACGTATTCGCGGCTGCGATTCTCGAGCACGACGCAGTCGACGCCCGATCGATGCAGCAGGTGAGCGAGAAAGAGTCCGGCCGGACCGGCACCGATGATTCCAACCTGAGTTCGCAACTCTCCTCCCTGGTTTTCCGTGCCAGGCACCGTGCGGCTTGCGCCACGCGCCTCACGATGAAATAGTAAGTAGTACATACAAACAACTCAAGAGTGATGTCGGTGTTGAACGAAAGCGTCGCGTACTTCGCGAAGGCGCGGCGGGATTCCGTCGCATGCATCGATCTTCGGTCGGGCACGCGGTTGACTTATGGATCACTCGCCACGCGCGCCGCCCGCATGGCGGCCGCGATCGCGCGGGTCGCCGCGCCGCGGGGCGTGCGTGGGCTGCGTGTGGCAGTGCTAGCGCGCAATTCGACCGATTTCCTGTGCCTGGTCGTCGCATGTCGTGGCATCGGCGCGACGCTCGTGCCGTTCAACTGGCGGTTGAGTCCCGCGGAGCTCGCGGTTCTCGCGGAGTTGTCGGAGCCGCAGGTCGTGCTGTTCGAGGACGAATTCGCGGCCGGTGTCGCCCAGGTGATGCGGGTCGCGCCGGGCGCGGCGTTCCTGAGTCTCGGCGAGCGCGGTGAATTCGAGCGCGAGATCGCCCGCGACGCGACGTCGATCGACTCGTCCGGCAATGCGCCCGAAGACGTCGTGACGCTGTTGTTCACGTCGGGCACCACTGGCCATCCCAAGGCTGTCATCGTCTCGGAGCGCAATGCCGCGGCGAGCGCGCGCAATTTCGCGTTGTCGGTCGACGTGAGCGGCGATACGGTGTTCCTGTCGCACATGCCGATGTTCCACGTGGCGGGACTCTTCACCGTCGCGACGACGGTGCTGCAAACGGGCGGGACGCTGCTGATTTCCGCGCAATTCTCCGTCGAGGAGACGCTCGCCGCCGTCGGCAATCCTTCGCTGGGCGTGACGCATTGCTTCTGCGTGCCGCAGATGACGGAGAGGATTCGCGCCGATCCCGCGTTCGATCCCGCGCCTTTCCGGCGGCTCAAGGTGCTGCAGACCGGCGGCGCGCCGCATCCTCGCGAGGCCGTGCGCACGTGGACGGACGACGGCGTGCGCTGCGCCGACGGCTACGGCATGTCCGAAGCGGGCACTGTTCTCGGCATGCCGCCGCGCGACCTCGAACTGCTCGCGCGCAAGGCCGGAAGCGCGGGGATTCCCTCGGCCGGCATCCAGGTGCGGCTGCTCGACCAGGAGAGACGCGAGGTCCTCGACGGCGAGGTCGGCGAATTGTGGCTGCGCGGACCGGCGGTCACGTCCGGCTACTGGCGAAATCCGGAGGCGACCCGGGCGACCATCGTCGACGGATGGCTGCGCACCGGCGACGCGGCGCGGCGCGACGAGGATGGCTTCTACACGCTCGTCGATCGCTTCAAGGACATGTACATCTCGGGCGGCGAAAACGTCTATCCAGCCGAGGTCGAGTCGGTGCTGCGCTGGCAGACGGGCATCGTCGATGCGGCGGTGGTCGGCGTGCCGGATCCGCGCTGGGGAGAGTCGGGCGCGGCGTTCATCGTCGTGGCGCCCGGCGCCACGGTGTCGGACGACGAGGTGCTCGCGTTCTGCCGTTCGCGGCTCGCGGGCTACAAACTACCGAAGCAGTTGATTCGCGTGGCCGAGCTGCCGCGCACGGCGTCGGGCAAGATCCGCAAGGACCTGCTGCGCGCCGGATTGCGCCCGGGTCAGTGAGGCCCGGGCACGTGATCCGCGCCTCGTGAACCGCATCGGCGGCTAACTACGGCGCTCGCGGTCCCAGTCGGCGAACGTGCGGCCCGACGCGGCGAGCTCGCGCAGCAGCTTCGGAATCGCCCAGTAGTCCCCGCCGCCGGTCGATTGCAGTTCCTCGACCCGCTTCACCACGCGGTCCAGCCCGAGCGAATCCGCGTAACACATCGGCCCGCCGCGCCAGCGCGGGAAGCCATAACCCGACGTCCACACCACGTCGATGTCGCTCGCGCGGAAGGCGACGCCTTCCTCGAGGATCCGCGCGCCGACGACCACCAGGGACAACACGCAGCGCTGCTCGACCTCCTCGTCCGACGCGTCGCGCGGTGCGATGCCGTGGCGCGCCGCCAGCTCGCGCACGAACGGATCCAGCGCCGGATTCGCCTGCGGCGCGCGATCTCCGGGCGTGTACAGGTAGATGCCCTGGCCGGTCTTCTGGCCGAGTTTTCCTTGCGCGGTCAGCGCGTCGGAAACGGCGTGATACGGCGCGGCGCGCTGTTCGCGTCGCGCGAGCTCCGTGCGCACACGCGTGCCCACGTCGATGCCGGCCATGTCGTTGACCCGGTTGGGACCCATCGCGAAGCCGAAGTTTTCCATCACCGCGTCGATGCGCGCCGGGGCGATACCCTGCAGCAGCATCAACTCGGCCTCACGGAAGTAACCGTCGAGCATCATGCGATTGCCGATGAAGCCGAAGCCGTCGCCGGAGACGACTCCGATCTTGCGCAGCTTCTTCGCGAGCGCGAGCGCGGCCACCAGCGTGCCGTCCGAGGTGTGCTGGCCGCGCACGATCTCGAGCAGGCGCATCATCTTCGACGGGCTGAAGAAGTGCAGGCCCACGACGCGCTCGGGATGCTTCGTGTCCGCGGCGAGCGCGGTCAGCGAGAGACTCGAGGTGTTCGAGGCCAGCAGCGCGGTGGGCGCGATGACCTCGTCGAGCTTCCGCAGCACCGAACGCTTGAGCTCGAAATCCTCGAACACGGCTTCGATGACCAGATCGGCGTCGGCAGCCTTGCCCGGATCGATGAATCCCTGGATCAGCGCCAGGCGCGATTGAACCGTCGCGGCGTCGATGCGGCCGCGCTTGAGCGAAACGTCGTAGTTATCGCGGATGATCTTGAGGCCGCGCTCGAGCGCGGACGATTCCCGCTCGATCAGCGCTGTCGGGATGCCCGCGTCCGCGAGTGCCATCGCGATGCCGCTGCCCATCGTCCCCGCGCCGATGACCGCGGCGCGGGCGATCTCCGGCGCCTTGGCGGTGGCAGCGAGGCCGGGAATGCGGCCGCATTCGCGCTCGGCGAAGAACACGTGGCGCAGCGCGCGTGACTCGGTCGTGAGCAATGACTCCGCGGACAACTTCGCTTCGAGGCGCAGGCCCTCGTCGAATGAGCCATATGCCGCGCGAATGCTGGCGACGATCACGTTCTGCGTCGTGCGGCCCTTGAGAGCACGGGCGTGCCGCTGCAGGATCGCATCGATCGCTGCGTCGTCGAGCGGATTGCCGCGGACCGGCAGCGAGCGGGTGGGGCGGGTCCTGGCCTGCGCGGCGACCAGCTTTTGCGCCATTGCGACGCCGCCGGCAAGCGCGTCACCCTCGAAGATCTCGTCCACAAGTCCCATGTCGAGCGCGCTCTGCGCGGTGATCGGCGCTCCCTTGAGCAGTAGTTCGAGCGCCTGCTCGCCGCCGACGAGCCGCGGCAGTCGTTGCGTGCCGCCGGCGCCGGGCAGGATGCCGAGCGTGATCTCCGGCATGCCCATGCGCGCCTCGCGCGCGGCGCAGCGGTAGTGACAGGCCATCGCGATCTCGAGCCCACCGCCGAGCGCGGTGCCGTGCAGCGCGGCGATCACGGGAATCACGCAATTCTCGAGCGCGGCGAGCGTTTCGGGGTAGGTGGGCGGCTGGATCTCCGAGCCGAGCTCGGACAGGTCCGCGCCGGACATGAAAGTGCGTCCGCTACATGCGACGACCAGCGCTCGGATGGAAGAATCGGCCTCCGCCTGCTTCACGGCGGCCAGCAACCCCGCGCGCACGCTCGAGTCGATGGCATTGACGGGGGGACGATCGACGATGGCGACGGCAATCGCGCCGCGCTTCTCGAATTGGACGGTCATGTTCAGCCCTGGGACTGGATCTTCTTGAGTGCTTCGATGAACGCGGCCAGCTCTGCCGGCTTGAACAGCGCCTTGAATCTGGCTTCGTGCTGCGCGATGCGCGTCCTGGCCTTGCGCAGCATCTGCTGGCCGGCCGGGGTCAGATAGAGTTCCTGTTTGCGCCGGTCGACCTCCGAGCGCTTGCGGATGACGATTCCGCGGTCTTCGAGCCGGTCGGTGACCGCCATCATCGTGGCGCGGTCCATGCCGAGCGCCGAGGCGACCGAGACCTGTGAGACGCCGGGATTGGCGTGGATGAGCCAGAGCGTCGCGGCCTGTTTCTGGGTCAGGTCGAGCCCGCTGAGCGACGCCATGTAATCGCGATGCATGGCGCCCTGGGCGCGGCGCATCTGGTAGCCGAGCAGGCCATCCAGGTCCTGAAACATGAGATCCGGGCCCTCCACCAGCTCCAGCTGCCGGGTCTTCTTGAGAGTGGCGTTTCGCGGCATTTCGATTCCAACCAGGCGGAACAGGCGGCGAAATCTACTCGCTTGCATCCATGCTATCAATGCAAATAGTATGTACTACATACAAACATTCCGATGGGGGAGGATCGACATGTTTGACCTTAAGCGTCAGGTTCGCCTGGCAATTTCCAAACGTTCACATTCACACACACTGGCCGTCTGCGGACTCGCGACGCTCGCCATCTCTAACATCGCGCTGGCGCAGCAGCCGGCGGGTGAATCGCAGGTGGCAGGCGCGGAGACGCTCGACGAGATCATGGTCACCGCGCGGCGCCGCGCCGAGTCCCAGCAGGACACCCCGGTGGCCGGCACCCCGTTGAGCGCCCCCGCGCG
>JAEZCR010000256.1 GCA_023433465.1 Pseudomonadota bacterium
CGACTCACTCGGTGCTTGCGCAACTGACCCCGCGTGAAGCCAAGGTGCTTCGCATGCGCTTCGGCATCGACATGAACACCGACCACACGCTGGAAGAGGTCGGCAAGCAGTTCGATGTCACGCGCGAACGCATTCGTCAGATCGAAGCGAAGGCGCTGCGCAAGCTGCGTCACCCGAGCCGCAGCGAGCAGCTGCGCAGCTTCCTGATCGAAGACTGATCGGTCTGCGGAGGGGGACAGACTTGAAGTCTGTCCCCTGAAGAACGAACAAGGCCGCTCCTCCCGGAAGGAAGAGCGGCCTTTTTGTTGGCCCCCGATCAATGCCCGAGCTGCGTCCCGCAGCGCGGACAGACGCGCGTTTCGATGACGTCGGAGATTTCAGTGTCGTGCGGCCGGTAACTGCACGCACCGCAGATCAGGGCGTGCGACTCGGCAAGTTTCCGCCAGCGTTGCGCGCGGCGACTTCCAGTCGGGCGTTCTCATAGCGACGGCGAGTGAACGGCATGAGCATCGGCACCCGCTCGCGGTACTCCTGGTACGCCTTGCCGAGATGCGCGACGAGGTCGCGTTCCTCGAACCGGATCGCGATCAGGATGTATGCCGTCGTCGCCACGGCGAACACCAGGTGCGACCCGGTCATCGTGGGTGTCGACCAGAACGCGAAGAACCAGCCGACGTAGAGTGGGTGGCGCACGTAGCGATACGGCCCGGGCGTGCGAAATCCGATTTCCGTGTAAGGCCGGCCGATGAGCTGCAGCCAGACCTGCCGCAAACCGAACAGGTCGAAATGGTTGATCAGGAAGGTGGACACGAGCACGAGCAGCCAGCCGAAGGCGAAGCCGCCCCAGAGTACGCCGCGCAGCGTCGGATCCGTCACCATCCAGACTTCGCCGCCGAGCGGACGCCAGAAGGCGAACATGGCGATCAACGCGAGACTCGATGCGAGTACGTAGGTGCTGCGCTCGGCGGACGTGGGCACGACGCGAGTGAGCCAGCGTTTGAAGGCGGGCCGCGCCATCACGCTGTGCTGACCAGCGAACAACCCGAGCAATCCCAGGTTGACCAGCAGACTGGGTAGAAACGCGTCCGTCGACTCCGAGTCGAGCGTGCGCGGCACGGCGAAGTTGCCGACGAACCCGACGGCGTACAGAAATGTCCCGAAGAACACGGCATAACAGGCGACGCCGTACAGAAAGATCGAAATACGCTTGAACATGACTCCACTCCCGGATTGATGAAGCCGCCATCCTCTTCGGGACGCGTGGGAGTGAGCGTGGGTGGTGCCGTGGAATCGCGGGTGCTTCGGCGGCCCTGAGAGCGGTTTGGGCGCTCAGCCACCCGTCCGGCGGACGGCCAGCTCGGGGGCGAGAAAGTACTCCAGCGTGAGATCACAGGGCACACGCCCGCGCTCGCGGACGCGTTGGCCGCCGCAGCGCTGGTGGCCTTCGCAACTGGCCTCACCCGACCGGGACAATCCCGCGACCGCGTTCGTGAGATCGAACTCTCCGTCACAGTCCGCATACGGACACGGGAACACGAAATAAGCCTGTGACGGCGGATGCAGCACCAGCACCTGCGGCGCGGGCGCGGAGGTCCCCGGCTCGCTGAAATCGAACTCGATGCGCAGCGATACGAAATGCGGATACGCGCTGCGCAATGCCTGCGCGGTCGCGCGGTCCCGACGCTGTCGCTCGCGCACCTGGTTGCGGCTGTTCGTGCTGGTGAACCTCAAGGCGTTTCCTTCGGATCGGCGGGCGGCGAATCCGGGGACGGCGAATCCGGGGGCGGCGCGGCGGGATCTTCCGCCGGCGTCACGTTCGCGCGCGCGAGCCTGCGAGCGAGCTTTTCCTGTTGCCGCGCCTTGCGCGCCGTTTCCTTCTGGCGCCGCAGCTGATGGTAGTTAGTTTTCGCCACGGCTCAGCCCGCTCCCGCCGGCAGCATCGTCAGTTCGTGGCAGCCGGCCTGCGTGGCGGGATTCCGGCCGGGCAGGAACACATTGAGGCAGCGTTCGTCACCGTAGAGCATGCCGGCCGCCGAGCGCACCTGCGCGAAAGGCCCAAGCAGGACGGGGGCGTCGAGCGCCCCCATCAGTACGCGCAGTTTCACCGGGCCCTCGCAGTCGAGCTCCCGATGCGCACGGCCGCCCAATGTCCAGGTGCCTCCGACGCACCTGGCCACGACGTAATTCTCCGGACCACGCAAAGTGCCGTCCGCGCAGAACCGGAAGAAGGCGGCCGCCGTGCGCGTCGGGGCGTCGCCGATCGAAGAGCGGAAACTCAGGCGCAGCATCATCTCCAGGCTCAGCGCCGTCCGAATCCGCCGCCGCCGCCGTTGCGCGGGCGATCCTGCGCTTCATTGCGCACGGAATCCTCGGTCGCGTTGAACGGCAGGATGCCAACGTGAAGTTTCGTCATTTCGATTGTCCGGTAGTCAGGTGGACCCGCGGGACTCCGTCGGGTCGGATCGCGAAGATCGCGTGGCAGACTCTGGCCGCTGGCGCGCTGGACGGCGCGCGGGTTCAGGGACGGTCAAGACGAAGAATCACAAACCTGGCCTCACCATACGCCTAATCCCATTCGAGAGCTCAGGTAAATCGACGCCTGCGCGCGCAATCCGCCAGCCGGGGGCCGGGCCAGCGGATTCGCGGCAATCGCGGCATTCGCGCTCAGCGCCGGGTGATCACCACTTCCAGGTATTCCGCGTCGACCACCATCGAGCCGTTCTTCGCGCGGTTGAACCGCGACACGAGCTCCAGCAGATCGCCGCGCAAGGCGCGCTGACGTTCCGCGTCGAGTTTCGCGAACGACTTGAGCACCGGCGCGTAGCTCGATCGAAACCGGTCGACCCACTCCGCGGGCGTGCGCGCCCGGAACGCCACCTTCTTCACCATGGACTCGATTCGCCCGTACGCGCCAAACAACCTTGCGAGGCATTCGTTCGTCCCCCAGTCGAACGCCGCCAGGTTCGTACCGGCGGAGCCCGAATGGCTGCCGATGAGCCGGAACAGCTCGCCGATGAACCCGTGCGGGGTCCAGTTGGCGAGGCCCACTCGCCCGCCGCGGCGGCACACCCGGATCATCTCGGCGGAGGCGCGATCCTGGTCCAGCGCGAACATCGCGCCGAAGGTAGACAGGACGGCATCGAAGGCCTGGTCGCTGAACGGCAGCGCCTCGGCATCCCCGTCGACGAACCGCACCCCGAGGTTGCGGGCTTCGAGCCGGGTAGAATGCCGATCCAGGAGGTCGGGCACGCTGTCGGTGCACGTGACGTCGCACCAGCGGCGCGCGGCGGCCAGCGATGCGTGGCCGTTCCCGGCCGACACGTCGAGGACCTGGGCGTCCTGGTACAAATTCATGGTTTCGCAGAGTTCTTCACTCACCAACTGCAGCGCACTACCAACGGCGGCATAATCTCCGCCCGCCCAGGCTGCCTGTTGGCGGCTCCGGACGGCCCATTGATTCACCCGCGGTGCGTTGCGACTCAGACTGACGTTCATGCGACCTTTCCTCCAATTCAACGGACATGAAGTTAGGGGCACCGCGTGGTAGCCACCGTGGAAAGGCCCGTGGAATCGCTGCGCCTGCGGTTGCTCGGCGGCCTCGAAGTGTCGCGAAATGGCGAAATCGTGAAGCTGCCGGCCTCGCGCAAGGTCCGGGCGTTGCTCGGTTATCTCGTGCTGGCGGCCCGACCCGTGACCCGGCCGCAGGTCTGCGAGCTGCTGTGGGACGTGCCCAACGATCCGCGTGGCGAGTTGCGCTGGTGCCTCTCCAAGATCCGCGGACTCATCGACGACGAAGACCACACGCGAGTCATCGCATCCGGGAACACGATCCGGCTGGACCTGACGGATTGCCAGGTCGACGCTCTGGAAGCGACGCGCGCGCCCGAACATGGCATCCGCAAGTTGGGCGTCGAGCGGCAACGCGAGCTCGCGGGATTGTTCGCGGGCGAACTACTCGAAGGTCTCGAGATCGCGCGCAGCCCGATGTTCGATGCGTGGATAACCGCCGAACGCCGCCGCTTCCGCGGCATCCAGATCGTGCTGCTCGAGAACCTCGCACGCGCGTTGTCACACGCCGACGGTGCGCCCTACCTGGAGCAGTGGCTGGCGCTCGCCCCGTTCGATCGCAGCGCGCACGAGCTGCTGCTGACCTCGCTCGCGCTGCAGAACCGCATCGCCGAGGGCGAGGCCCACCTCGCCAGCGCCATCAAACTATTCGAGGCGGACGGTCTCGAGACCGCGCCGCTGCGGGAGATCTGGCGCCAGGCGCGCGGCAACGCGCTGGCCTCGCAGGCGCCTGGGCCCGCGATCGAGATCGTCAGCGCCAATCTGATACAGACGACGTCTCCGGAGATCGTGCAGCCCGGGATCCGCCGCGCGTCGATCGCGGTGATGCCCTTCGACGATCGGTCGAGCGACGCCGACCGGCGCGGCGGCGCGGCCGACGCGCTCGCTTACGACGTGACGACGCGCCTCGCCAAGCTGCGCAGCATGTTCGTGATCGCGCAGGGCAGCACGTTCGCGCTGCGCGATCGCAACATCGGGCCCGAGGAAGCCGGGCGCATGCTCAACGTCGACTACGTGGTCGGTGGCTCGGTGCGCCGCACCGACAAGCGCATCCACGTCGGCGCGGAGCTGGTCGAGACGCGCACCGCGCGCATCATCTGGGCGGACGTGTTCGACGAGAAGCTGGAGGGCGCGCTCGACGTGCTCGACGAGCTCGGCAATCGCATCGTCGCCTCGGTCGCCCATGAGATCGAGATGCTCGAGCGCAATCGCGCCGTGCTCAAGCCACCTACTTCGCTCGATGCCTGGGAAGCGCATCACCGCGGGTTGTGGCACGTGTACCGCTTCAACAAGACGGACAACGAGCGTGCGCGGCAATTCTTCGCGCAAGCTGTCGAACTCGATCCGACCTTCGCGCGCGCCTATGCGGGACTGTCGTTCGCGCATTTCCAGAACGCGTTCCTCGGCTGGAAGAAGCCCGAGGTCGAGATCGACCGGGCTTTCGAAGCGGCGGGCAAGAGTGTCATGACCGACGACCGCGATCCGGCCGCGCACTGGGCGATGGGCCGGGCGTTGTGGCTGCGCGGCGAGCAGGACCAGGCCGTGACCGAGCTCGAGCGCTCGGTCGACCTGAGTCCTAACTACGCCATGGCGCACTACACGCTCGCCTTCGTGCACGGGCAGTCGGGAGATCCGCGCGCGGCGATCTCGTTCTCGGATCATTCGCGGCACCTGTCGCCATTCGATCCGTTGCTGTTCGCGATGCTGGCCTCGCGGTCGATCAGCCTCGTCCGTCTCGGGCAGTACGACGAGGCGGCCGAATGGGCCATCAAGGCGGCCGCACGGCCCAATGCGCACCACCACATCTTGGCCATCGCCGCGATGTCGCTTGGGCTCGCGGGCCGGATCACCGAAGCCCATGAATACGCCCGGAAAATCCGCGAGCGCGTACCCGATTACCGGCTCGGCGATTTCCTGACCGCCTTCCGTTTCGCGCCCGATGCCGAGGCCTCGTTCAGGCTGGCCGCCGGCAAGGTCGGCATGTCATAGCCATGATTTTGTCCGGATCAGGCGTCTAACCCGCGATGCGGGACTGACCCGAGAGCGGGCCGGCGCAGGTGCAATTGACGCTCCTTCGGGGGCTGTGATTTATTGGTCCCGTAAGGGGGTGCGCATGAAGACCTTTCGCAACGCGTTGATCGTCTGCACTTTGTTAGGCGCCGCCGGCGCGGCGACGGCCCAGATCAACCTGCCGACCCCCAACGTCCCCGGCGCCTCCCCCGAGACCGCGGTGCGCATCATCGGGACTTCCGAGATCATGATCGACCGCTACATCCGGCGCTGGCTGCGCACCCACTATCCCAATTGGGATGCCGAGCCGCATGAGATGACCGAGATCGGCATGCGGAGGTACGCCGTCGTCTACATCTCGCCGCCGCCCAACTCCAATGCGTCGCGCCAGCGCGTGTACTTCCGGCTGGCGAGCAGCCGTGTGGACGACGAAGACGGGGAGTTCCCCTTCCCCGAGTAAGGCTCCCGCCGGGCCAGCCGTGGGCCTTTCTCACGGTTTGCCGATTATTGTCGCGCCGGGGTGGGAGAAAACCCGGTCTCGCGACACTACCTGTCAGTCCCATGCGAAAACTCGTCACGAACGCGGCCGACGACTTCCGGGTGAAGGCGTATGCCGGCACCAACGGCGTGCTGTTGGCGATGGACCTCGACGAGTCGCGACGCGACGGGCTGCTGGGATTTGCGATCGAGCGAAAGGTTGGCAACAAGAACTGGGAGTTCTTATGGAACAGCCTGACGTTTCCTGGCAAGGAACACACGATTCCGAAATGGAAGGCGACGCCGAGCAATCTCGCGCCTATCCAGAAGATGCGATGGGCGGACTATCGGGTCGAGGCGAAACAGACCGTCAAGTTCCGTGTGCACCTCGCGTATGGCGACGCCGATGCGCCGGACCTGACCGAGAGCCTCGAGCTCCAGGTGCGCACCGATGACGGCAAGCCCGCGAACCATCGGGTGATCTTCAACCGCGCCGTGGCCGCGAGCCAGGCGTTCGGACGCAAGTTCGAGGATGTGGATGAGTGGCTGACCACTCACAAGAATGCGCCCATCGAGGACTGGCCGAGCGAGAAGGCTCGCGACTGGTTGCAGAACGGGCTGCTGGATCAGATCGAAGCGTTCATCAGTCGTGCCAGGGACGGCACATGGACGCTCGACCTCGCTATCTACGAGTACGAGCTCAAGGCCATTGTCGATGCGATCAACGCCGCGCACCGGCGCGGCGTGCAGGTCCGCGTGCTGTATCACGCGAAAGAAGGCGATGAGCAAACCGAACAGAATGAAAAGAGCGTCAAGAAGCTGCCGGTCAAGAAAAAACGCGCGCGTCTCACGAAGAAGCTGTTTCACAACAAGTTCATCGTGCTGGGGAAGAAGAAAGCCAACGGCGAGGTCACACCGAAGGCCGTGCTGTGCGGCAGCACCAACTTCACCGAGAACGGCATTTATCGTCAGGCGAACGTCGTGCACGTCGCGAACGACGCAGCGGTCGCGAAGACCTATGCGCAGATCTTCCAGGTGATCTGGAACGCGCCCGCGGATACGTCGGTGGCGCGCAAGTGGATCAATGCGAACAACGCAATGGATGCCGCAAACAAGATGTTCTGCGGTTTCTCACCACGCACGGGCGGTGGCGATCTCGCGGAGTTCGCCAATTGCATCAGGGCGGCGGACAAGGACCTGTTGTTCGCCACCGCGTTCGAGCTGCCCGACAACATCCTGGACGCGCTGCTCGGCGCGCCGAACGACAGCGTGCTGCGTTACGGGATACAGAACTCGAAGAGCCGAATCACCGGTTTTCATGCCGACCGCACCGCGGAGTTCACTACTCCCGCACTGCTCAACAAGGGACTGGAAGGTTGGGTGAAAGAGGGGCTGCGCGGGCAGAAAGGAAATCTGCTCGTGCACCTCAAAACCGTCGTGTGCAACTTCACGACGGACAATCCGACGGTGATCAGCGGGAGTCACAATCTCTCGGGGTCCGCGAGTAGCGGGAACGACGAGAACTTTCTCATCATGCGCGGGAATACGGATCTCGCGGATCGGTATGGGATCGAGGTGCTGCGGTTCTACGAGCACTACCGGTTTCGGTTCTATGCGAAGTTGCTGGCGCTGCAGGCGGCGCGGCCGTTGGAGCCGGATGGGAGTTGGGCGGACAAGTATTACCAGCCGGGGCATCTAAAGCAGATTTCGCGGCTGAGGTTTGCGGGCAGGTAGTTTGACTCGTCAGGATGCCCTGGACGATGCAGGCGCCATGTTCTTGCGCAACAACGCCTGCCGCGCTTCCCACTCGCGCCCCGGCTCCATCGCGACGATGAAGTTCGACTCGCCACCGGCGTGAATCGCGACGGGCACGCCGTCTCGATAGAGCACGCGGTTCTTCGCGAGCGCGGGGACACGCTCTCCCGGCGTGATGATTCCGGTGAGATTGAGCGGGTCAGCGGCGCTCAGGGAAACGAAATCGCCTTTCGGCACTTTTTTTCGCACGGCGCGCAGTGAGGCGACCGCGTCGGGCAGCGCGTATTGCTCGCCCGCCATGCCCGCGACGAAACGGCCGCCGCGAATCTTCCCCTGCGCTTCCAGACGACGGAGCACGCGCAGCAGCGCGTGCCACGGCGGCAACCAATCCGCTTCGCGTTCGAGCACGCGGCGGAACACGACTCCGTAGCGGCGCAGCAGGATCTCGGCCACCTGCTCGAGAGCGGCCGCGTCTTCGGTCTTGTGTCCCTTGCGGATCAGGCTCCATCGGCCCGCATCCTCGAGGCCGAACAGCGCCACGCGCCGGCGGCGCGCGACGAGTTGCCGCTTCTTGTCCGAAGGAATGAGCAGCGCGCGCAGGCCGCTAAAGCTGTCGGCGTTGACGAGCCCGGCGGAGACCAGCTCGCCGAGCGCGGTCTCGGCCTGCGAGCGCAGTAGTTTGGTGCCGCTCACGAGGTCGTCGAAGAACGACGCACCGTGTTCCTTGAAGTAGTCGTACATCGCGCGCGCGCCGTGCGAGAGTTGCAACTCTTCGTGCGGCGCGGCGGCCAGCGCGTTCCACAGCGACCAGTTCTTGCGGGTGACGAGCGCGATGGGCGTCGTGCGCACCGGGGCCGCGCCCGCGCTCTTCGCGGGCGTGAGCCGCGCCCAGAGCGCGCGACCGGAAAGGCACAGACTATCCAGCCAATGCGGATCGTATTCATTGAGGCGCGCGGGCAGGATGTCGCCCTCCCACGCGGCGGCCGGCATTTCGTATCCCTCGAGCTGCGCGATCACCGCGGCCAGGCTCTCGGTGCCTTCGGGCTTCGGCGAGCGGGTCACGCCCTGCCAGTCGAGCAGGAAACGCATGAAGTCCGCCGGCGACACGGGCTCGATCTCGGCACGCAGCGTCTTGATCGTGTAGCGATTGATGCGCGCGAGCAGGCGGCGCTCGCACCATTCGAGCGTGGACTCGGGCGTGAACTGGCCGCGCAGCACGAAGCCTTCGCTTTCGAGCTCGAGCAGCGCGATGTCGATGTCAGTCGAGCTCAGCGCGAGGGACTCGGTGAGATCGCGCGCCGTGACCGGGCCCAGCGCCTGCAGCCTGCCTCGCACGAGCTCGCGGATGGCGTCCTCGCGCGACCAGGTCTTCGCGGCGTGGTCGGCGGGCGCGCTGATCTGCGGATCGAGCCGGCCCTGCGGGTAGATAGCCTGGATCATCGGCAGGCATTCGGCGCAGACCCAGAAAGTGTGCGTGCCGTCGGTGAGCCGGGTGGCGCGGTTCGCCGCGATCAGCGCATCGAGGTGGCGCGTCCAGTTGTTGGAGCTGCCCTCGCCTTCGGTGATGAGTCCCTGCGTATTGAGCGCGTCGTGCAGCTCGTCGGGAGTGGCGGCGTCGGGCCAGGCTTCCTCGCGCACCTGGGTTATGGCGGCGGGATCGAGGCGGCCCATGTCCGCCGCGGTTTCGGGATCGAGCCAGCGGCGCTGCGAGACGGCGTTCGTGCGGCGCTCCTCGAGCGGTGCATCATCGAGGAAGGCGTACGGGCGCGCGCCGAGAATCTCCGCGGCGAGTGGCGACGGTTGGGGCAGATCGCGCGCGACCACTTTGATCTCGCCGCCTTCGAGTCCACGCAGCAGGTTTTTCAGGCCCTCGATATCCATGGCCTCGTGCAGGCAGTCCTGCAGCGTCTGTTTGACCAGCGGGTGATCGGGGATCTCGCGCGGGCCGGAGAGATTCTCCGCGCAGGCGATCTGGTCGGGGAACACGACCGCGATCAGGTCCTCGGCCGCCATGCGCTGGATGTTGGGCGGCGTGCGTTTGCCGCCGGACGCACGGCGGATGGCGAGCGAGATGCTCGCGTTCCAGCGCCAGCGCGCACCGAACATCGGCGAGTCGAGCATCGCCTGGATCAACGTGTCCTCGACCGTTTTGCTGTTGAGGAATCGCGCGACGCTTTCGAGCTCGAAGCTGTGCGTCTCGCCGAGCGAGAGCACGATCGCGTCCTCGGTGGCCGCGGCCTGCAGCTCGAAGTTGAACGTGCGGCAGAACTTCTTGCGCAGCGCGAGCCCGAACGCGCGGTTCACGCGCGCGCCGAACGGCGCATGGATGACGAGCTGCATGCCGCCGGACTCATCGAAGAAGCGCTCGAACACCAGCGTGTCGAGCGTGGGTAGTTTGGTGAGCACGGCCTTGGCGCCGGCGAGGTATTCGACGAGCTGGCGGGCGGCCGGCTCGGGCAGGTCATGGCGCGCCCGCACGGTTTCGATCGCGCTGGCGAGCGTCTGCGCGTTGACCTCGGGCAGCAGCGCCTCGATGTCGGCGCGCAGGCGGGAGACCGACGCGGACAGTTCGTCGGTGCGCGCGGGCGCTTCGCCGAGCCAGAATGGAATCGTCGGTGGCTGGCCCTTCGCGTCTTCGACGCGCACGCGGCCGGCCTCGACGCGCAGGATGCGATACGAAGCATTGCCGAGCTGGAACACGTCGCCCGCGAGGCTTTCGATCGCGAAGTCCTCGTTGAGCGTGCCGACGAAGATCCCGGCCGGTTCGAGAATCACCTGGTAGTCCGCGTTGTCCGGGATCGCACCACCGCAGGTGATGGCCGTCAGCCGCGCGCCCTTGCGCGCGCGCAGGATCCTGTTGACGGCATCGCGGTGTAGATAGGCCCCGCGCCGGCCGCGCTGCGTGGCGATGCCGTCGGCGAGCATGCGTACGACCGCGTCGAAGTCCTTGCGCTCGAGATTGCGATACGGATAGGCACGGCGCACGAGATCGAACAACTCGTCCTCGCCGTACTCGCGCGCGGCGACTTCCGCGACGATCTGCTGCGACAACACGTCGAGCGGGTGCTCGGGAATCTGCAGCGCGTCGAGTTCGCCACGCCGCACGGAATCCAGCAGCGCCGTGCAATCGACGAGTTCGTCGCGGCTCGACGGAAAGATGCGGCCCTTGGGCACGCCGCCGACGGAGTGGTTGGCTCGGCCGACGCGCTGCAGGAAGGTGGAGATGCTGCGCGGGCTGCCGAGCTGGCACACGAGCTCCACGTCGCCTATGTCGATGCCCAGCTCGAGCGACGCGGTGGCGACCATGACCTTGAGCGCGCCCGCCTTCAGGCGCTGCTCGGCGTCGAAACGCGTTTCCTTCGAGAGCGAGCCGTGATGCGCGGCGACCGCCGTATCGCCGAGCCGCTCGGCGAGGTGACGTGAGACGCGCTCCACCATTCGCCGCGTGTTCGCGAAGATCAGCGTCGTGTGGTGCTCGCTGATCAATTGCGCGAGCTGGTCATAGACGAGACCCCAGGCCTCACCCGACATCACCGCCTCGAGCGGCACCGGCGGTATCACCAGGTTGATGTCGCGCTCCCGGACGTGCCCACTGTTCACGATGGTGGGGATAGTGGTGCCGGAGCATTTGGTGGGGAGAAGCGTTTCGATGCTTTCAGGCAGCGATAGATCCAGCTCTGCCTGCGGATTGCGCGGCGAATCCGCACCGGAGTTCCCGGCGCGCGCGGCCGGCGCCGCTTTCCCCACCAAATGCTCCGGCACCGCTGTCCCCACCCCCAACAGGAACTGGGCGACGACTTCGATGGGTTTCTGGGTCGCGGAGAGGCCGATGCGCTGGATGGGCTGGGTGGCGTTCGCGGCGAGACGCTCGAGGGTGAGCGCGAGGTGCGCGCCGCGCTTGGTCTGCGCGACGGCGTGGATTTCGTCGACGATCACGGTGCGTACGGTCGAAAGCATCTCGCGGCCGGACGCGCTCGTCAGAAGTAGATAGAGAGACTCGGGAGTCGTCACCAGGATGTGGGGGGGCACGCGCCGCATCATCGCGCGCTCCGTCTGCGAGGTATCGCCGGTACGTACCATTGCGCGAATCGGAGGCGCCCGCCGGCCGAGTGCGATCAGCTCCTTCGAGATCCCCTCGAGCGGCGCATCGAGATTGCGCTGGATGTCGTTCGACAGCGCCTTCAGCGGCGACACGTACACGACGCGCGTGACGTCCTGCAGCGCTCCCGCCGCGCCCTCGCGCATCAGCGAATCGATCGCTGCGAGAAACGCCGCGAGCGTCTTGCCCGAGCCCGTCGGCGCCGCGATCAGCGCGTGCCCGCCACCCGCGATGGCGGGCCACGCATCGAGCTGCGCGGTGGTCGGGCCGCCGGGAAACGCGTGGGAGAACCACGCCTGCACGGCGGGATGGAACTGCGGAAGCGGCATGAGCCGCACCTTATCGGCGGTCGCCGGAGGCGTCCATACAGGACGGAAGTGCGACAACTACTGGATACTGTCCCCGCGGGTAAGCCCCTGAAAGCGCGTGGGTTTCCTCACTGCGGGTCGTAGCAGGGATCCGTGATCAGCCCGGAAAGCATCCATTTTCCACCCTGCGATTCCGGACGCTCCATGAATAACGCAGCGATCCCGCCGCATGCCTCCGCGTCCGGCTTCGGCACGCGGCACAACGCCAGTGATTTCTCGCCGTCCCGCCACCAGCGATCGGCGTATCCACTCGACGTCGATGCGTATTTGTACTGCTCGTTCTTCGACAGGATTTCCTCGAGCTCCGCCGAATTCACCGGAGGCTCGACGACTTCGAGCTTGTCGAGATACTCGAGAGCATTGCGACACAGATATGGGATCTCATCCGGCCCTGCGGCTTGCTTCGCATCGATGGGCGGATCGCGCATCACGAGTCCGCGCCTCGGCGTACGGTACGGTCCGAGCGCTCGGGCAAACGACCCCGCCTTCGTCCAGAGCCTGGTGCCGGAACACAGGCCGGTCGTGTAGATTGTCATGCCATCCGGCAACGAATCCACGAGATCCTGTCGCAGCACCTCGCGTTCGCTGCCCGGTCCCGCGAGCCGCTCCGCCTCCGCGCGCGTCGACGGCACGAAGAACGATTTCCAGCCTTCGCCCTCTTCCGCGAACGCGAACACCAGCAGCTCCTCACCCGCTTCCGCGTCTTCGAGCCCCATGCACATCGACGATCCGCGGAACGTGTGCATCGTGAACCGCTCGCCGACGTCTCCTTTCCAGACCCGGCCCACGCTGAACCGCACGATGATGCGTTCCTCGAGGCGATCGCTGCGCTCGATCTGGATGACTTCCTCGATCCTGCCCGCGAACACGGCGTCCGCGCCGGCGAGCGCGCGCTTCGGACTCAGGTACCCGCAGCTGCACGCCATCGAGGGCACCGGCGCGGCAATGGCTAACAATCCGAGGAGCAGCGCGATGCGCATATCCCGCTCCACGGCACCGAGCCTACACGGCCGGCGCCGCCACCCGGCGCGTCAATGGCTGCAGCTTGAAATACGTGAGCGACCGCCACAGCCACTCGAACGGCCCCATCGTGAAATACCCGAGCCACGCACGCGAAAAGAATACCTGGAACACGCACCACAGCAGCCCCAGCAGCACTCCGAGCCCCCAGCCGAGCTGGCCCATCAAACCGAACCCCACGCCGTAGAACACGATGGCGCCGAACAGCGTCTGCATGAGGTAGCTAGTGAGGCCCATGCGCCCCATCGGAGCCAGTGCCGGCAGCGGGCCGCGGTCGGGCGCGCGCCAGTAGAGCAGCGACACTCCCGCGATCAGGAACGCGGACAGCGACGCGTTCTGCACGCTGGCCACGAAGACCGGGAAGGCATTGCTACCCGAAGGGACCATGGTTGGATCGGCCGGGAATGACAGCACCAGGACCGAGAAGACCAGCGCGATCGCTCCACCCGCCGTGAGGACGCGACGCATCCTGGCGCGGTTCTCCGGCGTATCCACGAATAGTCCGACGCGCCACGCGCACATTCCCAGCAGGAAACATGCGAACGTAATCCACAGTCGGCCGCTGATGACCACGTATCCGAATTTCATCAGGGCTCCGAAGCCAGCGTTCGCCTGCATGAGCTCGACCAGCGTGCCGCTGCGCTTCGCTTCGAAGTAGCTCTTTGCCATTTCGGCGAACTGCCTGGCCGTCTCAGCCGTGGCGGCCTGCTGCTCCGGCCCGGGCGGCGGAACGTTCATGACGGCGATCATGAGCAGCACCAGCGGGATGTTCACGACGAGCACGGCCGAAACCCACAGCAGGGTCTTCGTGCGCACGTTGCGCATCGGAAGCAACAGAAACCCCAGGAGCGCGTAGAGCACCAGGATGTCGCCGCTGAAGAACAGCGAGTGAGCGATGCCGATCAGCAACAGCACCGTGAGCCGCCAGGCGAACCTCCCGGCGAAAGCCGCACCCTTACGCGCGGCATTGTCGATCTGGATCGCGAAACTCAGGCCAAACAGAAAGGAAAAGATCATGAAGAACTTGCCGGTCGTGAGCAGCTCCACGATCTGCTTCACGACCGGGTCGAACGCGTGCACGAAGCCGAACGTCGGGTAGGGATAGGGGCCAGCGAGGAACTCCATGCCCGAGTGGGTCACCATGATCCCGAACAAGGCAAACGCGCGGAGGACGTCGACGACGGCGATTCGTTCGTGGGGCAAGGCGCTCATGAGCCCTCTCTCTTGTCGGTTTGCAGGCATTCTAATGGTTAGCCGGGGAGCCGGCATGGCAAACTAGAACCATGAGCGGCCAAGACCGCGTTCAAACCATCGTCCGGCCGGCAGCCGCACTCGAGGAAGCGGACTGGCAGGAGCTGTGGGACCTCAATCGCCGGTTCTTCGACGTCGAGCGCTGGTACGCGGAAAACGAGCTGTTCCGGCGGGAACTCATCGCGAGATTCCGCGTGGACGGCGAGCTCGTCGGCATGGCCTGCATCGACATCCTCCCGGTGCAGTTTCGCGGCCGCTCCATCGCCGTGATCCTCACCACTCACGTCCTGCTGCGCGAAGAATGGCGCGGGCGGAACCTGATCCAGAGGCTCGGCTGGCGCACCTGGCTGCGCACGAAATTGCGCTACCCGTTCCGCCCTATCTACTGGTTCTTCGATACCTACAGCTACAAGAGCTACCTGCTGCTGCCGCGCAATTTCGTCACGTACTGGCCGCGGCGCGACGCGCCCACCCCGGAAACCGAGCGGGCGCTCATCGACCAGCTCGCGGTCGAGAACTACGGCAGCGGCTGGCGCCCCAAGCTGGGATTGGTCCTTCGATCGGGCCGCGAACGGCTGCTGGAGACCACCGCCCCGTTGACCGACGCCGAACTCGCCGACCCGGACATCCGCTTCTTCGCGGAAGCCAATCCCGGGCATGCGGAGGGCGACATGCTGCTCTGCCTGTGTCCGCTCGACCTGAAGAACTGGATCAGCGTCGGCCGGAAGGCGCACGAACGCCGGCGCCGTCGCAAGATACATTGACGGCAAACCAGTCTCGCGCGACGCTCCTCTGATGAACCTCGCCCTCACGACCACCGAAATCGAAATGATCCTGCGACTCGTGGCCGCGCTTGGCGCGGGCGCGTGCATCGGCTACGAGCGCTCGTTCCATGGCCGTCCCGCGGGCCTCCGGACGCACGTGCTCGTGTGCGTCGCCTCCTCGCTGCTCATGCTCGTGACCGTCTACGAGGACGAATGGGTGCGCGGCAGTTCGGAGGTGCGCCTGGATCCCACGCGCATGGCCCAGGGCATCATGACCGGCATCGGTTTCCTCGGCGCGGGCGTGATCGTCAAGGAAGGCCTCAACGTGCGCGGCCTCACGACCGCGGCGTCCATCTGGATCACCGCGGCCATCGGCATCATCGCCGGCGTCGGACTCTATCTACCGCTGGTCGTCTCCGTCGTGCTGACGCTGGCCGTGCTCTCGGTGTTCCGCTGGATCGAGCTGCGCGTGCCCACGCAGTCCTATTTCAATTTCGACGTGAAATACGCCAAGGACGGCACGCTGTCCGAGGCGGACATGCGGGCGCTGATCAAGCAGCACGCGTTCAGCATCGCGAATTTCAGCTACCGGCTCGAGACCGAGGGCCGTGTGCTCCGGCACAGCATGACGCTCCAGACGACGGACCGCACGGCTGCCTCGCGCCTCGCACACACGCTCAAGGAAAACCCGACCGTTCTCGAATTCAAACTCTCTCCCACGGGAGACTGAGAGGCTCGCATGAGCGCCGAGACCTACCACGAGGGGATGCGCCGGCTGCAGGACGCGCGCGAGACCCGCGCGCTCGCGGACCGGCTCGAAAAGGTGACGATGCGCACCGCGTTCACCGAGGAGGACAAGGCGTTCGTCGCCCGCTGCCGGATGTTTTTCATCGCGACCGCGGACGCGCACGGACAGCCGGATTGCTCGTACAAGGGAGGTTTGCCCGGCTTCGTGCACGCGATCGATGACACGACGCTCGCGATCCCGGATTACGACGGCAACGGTCAATACCGCACCTGGGGAAACGTGCTCGTCAATCCGCACGTCGGGTTGCTGTTCATCGATTTCGAGACGCCCAAGCGCCTGCGGGTGAACGGCACCGCCACCGTGAGCGCCAACGATCCATTACTCGAGGAATTCCCGGGCGCCGTATTCGTCGTACGGCTGCGGGCCGAGCGGATTTTCCCGAACTGCCCGCGTTACATTCACAAGATGCAGCTCGTCGAGGAATCCGTGTATGCGCCCCGGCCAAACTACACGCCGCCCGTGCCCGCATGGAAAACGTTCGACGCGTTCAAGGACGCGCTCCCGCCGCGCGATCGCTCGCCAACCGAGCAGTGAGGGCGGGATTGCGCCGACAGATATCATGAACGGGAAGCCATTACTCGCGTTACTGGTTGCAAGCGTCCTTGCATCGACCGGTTGCCAGACCGCCGGAACCGGCTCCGGCAGCGTCAGCGGCTCGCGAGATGCGGTCGCCTTCACCTGGCAGAGCACCGACAGCATCTCCGGAAACATCGCCGCGACTCTCGGCTCCGGCCGCGTGTTCAACGGCACGTATTTCCAGATCACGAGTGAAACGCGGGTCGACCGGCTCGATCCGCTCTGGACCGGCTGGGGCCGTCCGAGCCGCCGCGGCACGTGGCGCTACTGGGCCTACGAATCACGCTCGGAGCTGGTCAGGACCTACACCGGGCAGGTGCTCGCGAACCTGCGCGCCGAGGACGGCGAATTCATGCGCTGCAACTTCACGCTGATCAGCCCGTCGCGCGGCCTGATGGGCGGCGGCGTGGGCAAGTGCCAGCTCTCGGAATCGGAACAGGAGATCAACGCGGAGTTTCCGCGCCAGCCCTAGCTACCCGGCCCGGCAAGACACCTGATGGAAAAATCGATTCGCATCGTGAGCGGCATCGCCCTGCTCGCCTGGCTCGCCTCCTGGTTCCTGCCGGTAGCCAAGGAAGTGCCCGGATGGCTGGCGTTCCGTTATGCGCTCGAGCCGCTGTGGAATTCGCAGGACCAGCAGTGGGCGGACGCCGTCCCATGGGTCCTGAGCGCACTCACCAACGTCGCGTTCCCGGTGCTCTTCGTGCTCGTCTGGCGCGAAGAGGTGCGCCGGCCCGGGCTCTACATCCGCGTCGCCATCGCCTGCTTCATCCTCAATCTCTACTGGATCGTCCAGCTCTTCCGGGAAAACAAGGCGCACGAGCTCCTCGTCGGCTATTACACGTGGCTCGCGGCGTTCGCGCTGCTGCTGGTCAGCGGCGTTTTAGTCCATCGAACATCGAGAAAACCCACGGCCGACAGGCCAGCATGACGGCGACAGCGCGCTTCTCGCGCCGCGGCAGGTGACGATCGAGGTCGGCGAGTTCGTTGAAGTCGGCGGACAGCCGCGCGAGCTTTCGCTGCATGACCTGTCGTGAGGCTTCCGAAAGCTCAGCCGTGCGGAACAGCAGCGTCTCGTCCGTCGCGAGAAAACTCGAGCGCATGAACTCCTCGCGCACCTGCTGCTCATAGGTGCGGCGAATGGGCCCGTCCTCGCGCCAGGAGATCGGGGCCTGCACGCGCAGGCGGGCGCCGAGCCGAGCGCGCAGCTCCACGAGGTGCAGGTTGTCGAGCTTCACGAGCCAGCGCCGCAGGAGGCGCTCGTCGGCGCCGAGCTCGCTCGCCACCTCGCGCGGCGTGTGCCCGTTGGTGAGCAGGTAGAAGCAGGCGAGCAGCTGCGGATCGGCGGCGAGCGCGGTCTCCTGCGCGGCGGTCAGCGTGCTCGAGGTTTCCGCCGGCGCCGACTGCACGGGGCGCACCAGTTCTTCCATGGAAATGCCGGCCGCCTCGCAGATCCGCTCGAGCCGCGGCAGGCTCAAACTACCCCGCGAGAGGATGCGCTTGACCGAGGGTTCGCTCAGCGAAATGCGCTTCGCGAGCACGGCGTAGGTGATGCCGCGCGAGCGGAGGGCGCGCTTGAGCGCCAGGATTATTCTGTTTGTTTCTCCCATGCTCATGGATTCTTGCTCCATTCCGGCGGAATTGCAGCCAAACCGCGGGTATCGTATCCCGATACCTGTCATTCGGGTATTGCCTTACGCCGCCCGGCGGGCGAGCTTCGCCGCCATGCACGCGAAACTGCAGGCGATCAGGAGGAGCGCCCCGCCGAGTTGGGTCAACGACACCCACTCGGCGCTCAATCGCACGTCCGTCACGAAGGTGCTCGAGCCCCAGCGCGTCGGACACGTGGTCGACGCGGTGCTGCAGGCCCGGAGCCGCGGCGAATCCCTCGCGATCGCGGGAGCGCGCCATGCCATGGGCGGCCAGCAATTCCTCTCGGGCGGCACGCTGCTCGACATGCGCCAGCTCTCGAGCGTCCGCTGGTTCGACCGCGGCCGCGCGCTGCTGGAGGTCGAGGCCGGCATCACCTGGCCCGACGTCATCCGCGGATACCTTGCGCTGCAGCGCGGTCCCGGCCCGGCTCACGGCATCCGCCAGAAACAGACCGGCGCGGACCGCCTCACGATCGGCGGCGCCGTCTCCGCGAACATCCATGGCCGGGGTCTCACGGCGCAGCCCTTCGTTGCCGATCTCGAGGGACTCGAGGTCGTCACCGCGTCGGGCGACGTCGTGCGCTGCAGCCGGACCGAGAACCAAGAACTGTTCCGGCACGTCGTCGGCGGTTACGGGTTGTTTGGCGTCGTCACGGCTGCGACGCTGCGGCTGGTGCCACGCGTGAAGGTCGAGCGCTGCGTCGCGCGCCTCGACATCGACGACCTCATAGAGGCCTTCGACGAACGCATCGCCACCGGCCATCTCTATGGCGATTTCCAGTTCGCGACCGCGCCCGACAGCCGGGAATTCCTGCGTACGGGCGTGTTGTCGAGTTATCGCCCCGTCGCGCCCGACTCTCCCATCCCAGGCGACCAGAGACGGCTCTCGCAAAGCGACTGGAACGAACTACTGACGCTCGCGCACCGGGACAAGCGCGCCGCGTTTCGCCGCTTCACCGAGTTCTACCTCGCGACCCATGGCCAGCTTTACTGGAGCGACACGCACCAGCTCAATCTCTACCTCGAGGACTACCACGGCGCGCTCGATCATCGCCTCGGCGCCGCCGTGCGCGGCAGCGAAATGATCACCGAGCTCTACGTGCCGCGCGCCGACCTCACGCGTTTCATGGACGACGTGCGCCGCGATTTCAGCGCGAACGACGTCGACTTCATATACGGCACGATCCGGCTCATCGAGGCCGAGCGCGAGACCGCGCTGCCCTGGGCGCGTTACGGCTGGGCCTGCGTGATCTTCAACCTGCACGTCGATCACCACGCGCCTTGCATCGCGCGCGCGGCCGATCATTTCAAACGCCTCATCGATCACGCGCTGCGTTACGGCGGCAGCTATTTCCTGACGTACCACCGCTTCGCCAGCGCCGCGCAGGTTCTGGCGGCGCATCCGGACATCCGGCGATTCCTCGCGGCGAAGCGCACGATGGATCCGGCGGGAGTATTCCAGAGCGACTGGTATCGGCATCTGGAGGACCAGCTCGCATGAGCCGCTTCACGGCACGCGGCCTCGACGCGGCAGTGATGCTGTGGAGTTGCGTCGTGTTGTTCGCGGCGCGGGTGATCGGCCAGATCGAAGTGTTGCTGCTCGCGCCGCAGTGGCTGCCGGAGATGGACGCGTGGTATTCGGGACTGCTGCCCTATCCACTGCTGCTTCCGGCGCAGATTCTGATCCTCATGATCATGTCGGTGGTCGCGTGGAACAAGCGCATACGCACCGGACGTTTTGCCCGCGCAAGACCGCGGGTCGCCGCTGGCCTGCGTGGGTTCGCCCTGCTGTATTTCGCCGCGATGGCCGCGCGGCTCGCGCTGCAGGGCATGGAACACGCGATCCCGATCGCATTCCACTGGGTGCTCGCACTGTTCGTGCTGGTGAGTGCGCGCGCGGCGCCGGTCACACGTGGGGAGCAGGAGGAAGCCGACGACGTTCCGTATGGCGACGTACCTCCCCTTCCGCAACGAATGGGGTACCGATACTCCAGCTAGGCATGTAACATTCCCGCCGGGTGTTCGCCGTCGGCGAAGCAGGTTCTTGCGATGGTCGGGCCGCCACGCAGGAGCCATCGCGTCCGTGAGTCGAAAGAATCCGCGGCAGGAAATGTCGCAAGCCCAGCGCCTGGCGGAGCGCGCCTTCGCCACCTTCGAGCGATTCATCCGCATCGAAGCGTTCAGCGGCATCGTGTTGCTGATCGCCGCGGTGGGTGCGCTCGTTTGGGCCAATTCACCCTGGGCAGACGGCTACCACGCGCTTTGGCATACGCCGTTCACGATCGGAATCGGCAGCTACCAATTCACCGAATCCCTGCATTTCCTGATCAACGACGGGTTGATGACGATTTTCTTCCTGGTCGTCGGCATGGAGATCCGCCGCGAGATCCATGAAGGTGCGTTGAGCAACATGCGCCAGGCGGGACTCCCCGTGCTGGCGGCCGCGGGCGGTGTCGTCGTTCCCGCGCTGATCTATCTCGCCATGAATCTCGACGCAGTCCGGCAGCATGGCTGGGCCGTTCCCACGGCCACCGACATCGCATTCGCCGTGGGCGTGCTCGCACTGCTGGGCAAGGGAATTCCGGGGAACATCCGGGTGCTGCTGCTGGCGCTCGCGATCATCGACGACATCATCGCCGTGCTGATCATCGCGTTCTTCTACTCCGGCGGGCTCGACTACTCCGGCTTCGCGATCATGGCGCTGGGACTCGCGATGGTCCTCGGGCTGCAGCAAATCGGGATCGGCACGGCGAATGCCTATGTACTACCCGGCTTGATCACCTGGATCGGCCTGTTGAAGTCCGGCGCACATCCGACGCTTTCCGGCGTCGTCCTTGGATTGATGACCCCAGTGGTGTCGGCGCACATGCCCGAGCGGCCCGTGGACATCCTGCGCCGCATCGTCAACGAAGTATTCGGCCGCGAAGAGCCGGTCGACGCGCATCGTCACGAGCATACGCTGCGAGAACTCAGGCTCGCGCAGCGGGAACTGCTGCCGCCCGCTCTACGCGTGCAGATGGCGCTGCATCCCTGGGTGGCCTTCGGCATCATGCCCGTGTTCGCGCTCGCGAATGCCGGCGTCAGCCTCGGAGGCGTCGATCTATCCACCGGCGGCGGGCATTGGGTCCTCGCGGGCGTCGCGCTCGCGCTCGTGGTGGGCAAACCGCTGGGGATCATCAGCATCAGCTGGCTCGCCGTGCGCGCGGGCCTGTGCCGATTGCCCGCCGGTGTCACGTGGGGCGGAATCTGCCTGATGGGCCTGCTGGCGGGCATCGGATTCACGATGTCGATCTTCATCGCGATGCTGGCATTCAGCGACGAGAACCTGCTCGGCGCGGCGAAGCTCGGAGTGCTGCTGGGATCGCTCGTGGCGGCGATACTCGGGCTCGGCTGGGGCTTCGTGCTCGCCAGGCGGCTGCGCTCCTCCGGAAGGACCGCGGAAGCGGGACAGACTCCGACTAGCTAGTCCAGGGCCGGACAATGTGCCGCGATGACGCCCCGCTTCACCGCGTCCGTCATGGCCGCGATGTCGGGCGCCAGGTACCGGTCGATGTCGTAGTGCGGCACGCGCGAGCGGATCTCGCGCATCACGGCCTGAAGCTTGTCCGAGGTCACGACCGGCGCGCGCAGGTCGACGCCCTGCGCGGCGGCCAGCAGCTCGATGCCGAGGATGGTCGCCGTGTTGTCGGCCAGATCCGAAAGCTTGCGCGCGGCGAACGTCGCCATCGACACGTGATCTTCCTGGTTCGCGGAAGTCGGCAGCGAGTCCACGCTCGCCGGGTGCGCGAGTAGTTTGTTCTCGGA
>JAEZCR010000278.1 GCA_023433465.1 Pseudomonadota bacterium
CGACCTTGAGCGCGTCGATGTCGAGTCCCGAATCCGTTTCATCCAGCACCGCGAGCGCGGGCTCGAGCACCAGCATCTGCAGGATCTCGTTGCGTTTCTTCTCGCCACCCGAGAAGCCTTCGTTGACGCCGCGCGACAGGAAACTCTCGTCCATCTGCATGAGCTTCATCTTCGCGCGCACGAGCTGCAGGAACTCGTAGGCATCGACCTCGGGTTTGCCCTCGGCCTTGCGCTTGGCGTTGACCGCCGCCTTGAGTAGGTAGACGTTGTTCACGCCCGGGATCTCGACCGGGTACTGGAAGCCGAGGAACACGCCGGCGCGCGCCCGCTCCTCGGTCGGCATCGCGAGCAGGTCGCGGCCCATGAATTCCACGGTTCCGCCGGTGATCTCGTAGCCGGGTCGGCCGGCGAGCACGTAGGCGAGGGTGCTCTTGCCGGAACCGTTCGGCCCCATGATGGCGTGCACTTCCCCGGCCTTCACTTCGAGCGAGAGGCCCTGCAGGACTTTCTTGCCACCGACGGTGGCGGACAGATTCGAGATCTTCAGCATCGTTTCGATTTCCGGATCAACCGACCGCGCCTTCGAGGCTTACGGCCAACAGGTTTTGTGCTTCGACGGCGAATTCCATCGGCAGCTCCTTGAGCACGCTCTTGCAGAATCCGCTCACGATCATGTTCACCGCGTCCTCTTCTTCGATCCCGCGTTGCAGGCAGTAGAAGAGCTGGTCCTCGCTGATCTTCGAGGTCGACGCCTCGTGCTCGACCGTTGCGGACGGATTGCGCGTCTCGATGTACGGGAAGGTGTGGGCGCCGCAATTGCCGCCCATGAGCAGCGAGTCGCACTGCGTGAAGTTGCGCGCGCCATGCGCGCCCGGCAGGATCTTCACGAGGCCACGGTAGCTGTTCTGACCGTGCCCGGCGGAGATGCCCTTCGAGACGATCGTGCTCTTCGTGTTGGCGCCGATGTGGATCATCTTCGTGCCCGTGTCGGCCTGCTGGTAGTTGTTGGCCGTCGCGACGGAGTAGAACTCGCCCACGGAGTTCTCGCCGCGCAGGATGCAGGACGGATACTTCCACGTGATCGCGGAGCCGGTTTCCACCTGCGTCCAGGCGATCTTCGAATTCCTGCCGCGGCACTCGCCGCGCTTGGTCACGAAGTTGTAGATGCCGCCGACTCCGTTCTCGTCGCCCGGGTACCAGTTCTGCACCGTCGAATACTTGATCTCGGCATCGTCCTCGGCGATGAGCTCGACCACGGCCGCGTGCAGCTGGTTCTCGTCGCGCATCGGCGCGGTGCAGCCTTCGAGATAGGAGACGTGCGATCCCGGCGCCGCGATGATCAATGTGCGCTCGAATTGTCCCGTCTTCGCCGCGTTGATGCGGAAGTAGGTGGACAGCTCCATCGGGCAACGCACGCCCTTCGGTACGTAGACGAACGAACCGTCGGAGAACACCGCGGAGTTGAGCCCGGCGAAGAAATTGTCCGTGTGCGGCACGACCGTACCGAGGTACTGCTCGACGAGCGCGGGATGGTTGTGCACCGCGTCCGAGAACGAGCAGAAGATGACGCCGGCCTCGGCCAGGCGCTCCTTGAACGTCGTCGCCACGGACACCGAATCGAAAACCGCGTCCACCGCGACGCCCGCGAGTCGCGCGCGCTCGTGCAGCGGCACGCCGAGCTTCTCGTAGGTCTCGAGCAGCTTCGGATCGACCTCGTCGAGCGACTTGGGTGCGTTGGCCTTCGGCTTCGGCGCGGAGTAATACGAGATCGCCTGGTAGTCGATCGGATTCACGCGCAGCTTCGCCCAGTGCGGTTCCTTCATCGTGAGCCAGTGACGAAACGCCTTGAGGCGCCAGTTCGTCAGGAACTCGGGTTCCTTCTTCTTGCGCGAGATGAAGCGCACGACGTCTTCGTCGAGACCGGGCGGCAGCGTGTCCGAATCGATATCGGTGACGAAGCCGTGTCGATAGCTCTTCGCGAGCAGCTGGTCGATGCCTTGTTCCATTTCCTTGGGTTCGGTGCTCATGGCGCCACCTTCACGCGTCCCATGTACTTGAGCTCGCGCTCGAACGGCATGGAGGGCGTCCGGCTGTCGAGACCCGCGAGCTGCGCCAGCGAGATCTCGCTGAGCGAGCGGCGGATCGCGACGCTCAAGCGCTGCCACGTGCGCCCGACGGAGCAGGTGTGTTCGATGCCGCACTGGCTATTGCTCGAGGAACACTCGGTCAGTGCGATAGGGCCTTCGAGCGCGTCGAGGATCGACGCGGCGCTGATCTGTTCCGGATCGCGCGCGAGCTGATATCCGCCGTGCGTGCCGCGAGTGGAGTTCACGAGTCCCGCGCGGTGCAGCTGCTTGAGCAGCTTGCTCACGGTCGGCGCCGCGATGTGCGTACGCTCCGCGAGCGTGGTCGCGTTGAGCAGCCTCGTGCGGTCGGCGGCCAAGGTCGCCAGGATGACCGTCGCGTAGTCCGTCAGTTTGCCGATACGAAGCATGGCTGCCTGTCCCGATAGGTGGCGTGAAGGAGCGTCCTCAGGGGGCGCTCTGAAACTGGGACCATTTTAGTACGGATTCAACCGGCCAGAAAGCCGTAAGGGGCTGCTTTTGTTATCCTTCGCGGCCTTCCGAATCACCGGTTTACACGAGGCCTGGCCGCTTGAGCCTGAGTCCCGACACAAAACGCAACGGATCGCCGGCGCAAGCCGGCGATTCCGTAATTGAGGTCCGCGATGTGCACTATGCCGTGGGCGGGCGCACGATTTTCGACGGCGTGGATATCACCGCGCGCCGCGGCCGTATCACCGCGTTCATGGGTCCGTCGGGCACGGGCAAGACCACGCTCCTGCGGCTCATTACGGGCCAGGTGACCGCGCAAAGGGGCAGTGTGCGGGTGTTCGGCGACGAGGTCTCGAAGATGTCGAGCCGCGACCTGTTCGCGCTGCGCCGGCGCATGGGCATGCTGTTCCAGAACGGCGCGCTGCTGACTGACCTCGACGTGTACGAAAACGTGGCGTTCCCGGTGCGCGAACACACCAGACTACCGGAACCCCTGGTCCGCCAGCTCGTGTTGACCAAGCTCCATGCAGTGGGTCTGCGAGGTGCGGCGCGGCTGATGCCGTCCGAGCTCTCAGGCGGCATGGCGAGGCGGGTGGCGCTCGCGCGCGCCGTCGTCATGGATCCGGAAATCCTCATTTACGACGAGCCGTTCGTCGGCCTGGATCCGATCTCGATGGGCGTGATCTGCCGCCTCATCAAGCAGATGAACGAGGCGCTCGGCATCACGAGCATCGTGGTTTCGCACGACGTGCACGAGCTCGCGACCATCGCGCACGACAGCTACCTGCTGTCGGGTGGAAAAGTCGTCGCGTCCGGCACACCCGAGGAACTGGCGCGCAGCGAGATTGCCGAAGTGAGGCAGTTCATGGGAGGTCTCGCCGATGGTCCGGTGCCGTTTCATTATCCAGCGTCCGAGTACGAGGCCGACTTGTTAGGCGACGCGGAAGACACGAAGTGAGCGCCGCCGCGGACTCAATCCCGGTCGCCGCCGTGCGCCGTGTGGGGTCGGTCTCACTGTTCCTGGTGCAGATCCTCGCGCGCGTTCCGGCGTCCCTGAAACGTCCCGGGCTCATCGTTTCGCAGATCTACAACGCGGGCGCGCGTTCGCTCGTGATCATCATGTTGTCCGGCATGTTCGTGGGCATGGTGCTAGGCCTGCTCGGTTTCGATGTCTTCCAGCGTTTCGGCTCCGAGGACTACGTCGGGGTGTTGGCCGCGCTCGGTAATCTCAAGGTTCTCGGACCGGTATTGACCGCGTTGTTGTTCGCCGGCCGCGCGGGAACCGCGCTGACGTCCGAGATCGGGCTCATGAAATCCACCGAGCAGCTGACCGCGATGCAGATGATGGCCGTCGATCCGGTCCGTTACGTCGTCGTGCCGCGTTTTCTCGGCGGCTTCATCGCGATGCCGCTGCTCGCGGCGACGTTCACGGTGATCGCGCTGTACGGCGCGCAGCTCATCGGCGTGGCGCAGATGGGCGTGGATCCCGGCGCGTACTGGTCGCAGACACAGAACGCGGTGGACTTGAACGACGTCTGGGAAGGCATCGTGAAGAGCCTCGTCTTCGGCGTGGCCGTGAGCCTGGTCGCGGTGTACGAGGGTTATCACGCGGTGCCCACGCCCGAAGGTGTCGGCCTCGCGACTACGCGCACCGTCGTCACGTCTTCCGTACTCGTGCTGCTGTTGAACTACCTGCTCACTGCGGCCTTCCTGACAACGGACTAAGCCAACATGAAAAACACTCGCTCGCTCGAAATCGGCACCGGCCTGTTCGTACTGCTCGGGTTCTTCGCGCTCGCGTTCCTCACGACGCAGCTGCCCGGAACGTCGCTCAAGCTCACGGGTGGTCCCTCCGGTTACGCCGTCACGGCCAAGTTCGACAACATCGGCGATCTCAAGCCGGGCTCGCCGGTCACGATGGCCGGCGTCAACATCGGCCGCGTGGAATCGATCCGCTTCGATCCCAAGGACTACAAAGCCGCGGTCGTACTGCGTATCGAAAATCAATACTCCGAGATACCCGACGACAGCGACGCGAGCATCCAGACCGCGGGATTGCTGGGCGGCAAATACATCGGCATCAGCCCGGGCGGCTCGGAAACCTTCCTCAAGGACGGCGGTCTGATCGAGTTCACGCAATCGGCCATCGTGCTCGAGAGCCTGGTCAACAAGTTCTTCGCCAACATGGCGGAGAAGGGCTCGGGAGACGACGCGCCGGCCGCGGACGGAGAAGAGGAGAAGAAATGATGCGATCGATGCAACGTCTCGTTCAGGCAGGGTTCATCGTCGCCTTGTTAGGCGCCGGCGCCGCGTTCGCGGCCGATGCCGCCAAGTCTGCGCCCACCTCGGTCGACAAGAGCGGGCCGAGCGAGCTCATCGAGAGCTCAGCGAACATATTGCTGTCGGGCATCGATTCGCGCCGCGCGGAGTTCCGCAAGGATCCGACCGGGCTGTACAAGCTCGTCGAAGAAACACTGCTGCCGAATTTCGATACGCCGTACGCGGCGCAGCTCGTGCTCGGCAAACACTGGCGTAATGCGACGTCCGAGCAGCGCAAGCGATTCGTCGAGGCTTTCTACAACTCGCTGCTCTATACCTACGGAGATGCGATGGTCGAATTCACGGGCGACCGCCTGAAGGTGTTTCCGACGAAGGTCGCGCCGACCGATGAGCGCGCGACCGTGCGAACCGAGATCAAGCGCTCGAACGGCACCAAGGTCTCGGTGAACTACAGCCTGCGCAAGGTCGATGGCCAGTGGAAGGCGTGGGACGTCGTCATCGACGGCATCAGCTACGTGAAGAGTTATCGCGAGGATTACGGCGCGGAAGTGGACCAGAAGGGCCTCGACGCGGTCATCGCACGACTCGAAGCCAAGGCCGAGAGCGCCAAGGCCGCCAAGGCGAAGTCCGGCTGAAGATGCTCGACGGCGCCGCGAATCAGTCGGACGGCCTCGGCATCAGTGAGCCGAGCGCTGGACGCGTCGTCGTCACGGGTCCGCTCACCTTCGCGACCGCGCGCGAGGCGCGGCAGCTCGGACTCCTGGTTCTCGAAGGTTCGCGCGCCGAGCGCATCATCGTCGATTGCAGCGGCGTGACCCGCGCCGACAGCGCGGGGCTCGCCGTGCTGCTCGAGTGGCTCGCGTGGGGGCGGCGGAAGTCGCGGCCCATACTCTTGCAGCGCCTGCCCGCGTCGATCATCGCGATCGCGCGCATCTCCGAAGTCGACGGATTGATTTCAACGAACGACTGAGATCAGTACTTCGCGATCGATCTCGCTTGCCCGCGTGGCGCCCATTCTCATGCCTGGCCCACCACCTGTCGCTGCTGGCCCAGCTTCTCGATGCCGAGCTCCATCGTGTCGCCGGCGGCGAGGAAGATCGGCTCGGGCTTGATGCCCATGCCGACGCCGGGCGGTGTGCCCGTCGTGATCACGTCGCCCGGATGCAGGCTCATGAACTGGCTCAGGTAACTCACGAGGAACGCGGGCTTGAAGATCATCGTGCGCGTCGAGCCGTTCTGGCGGCGTATGCCGTTCACGTCGAGCCACATCGACAGATTCGCGGGATCGCCGACTTCATCCGGCGTCACGAGCCACGGACCGATCGGGCCAAAGGTGTCGCAACCCTTGCCCTTGTCCCATTGGCCGCCGCGTTCGAGCTGGAACTGGCGCTCCGAAATATCGTTGACCACGCAGTACCCGGCGATGTGTTTCGGCGCATCGGCTTCGCTCACGTAGCGGGTCACGCTGCCGATCACGACGCCGAGCTCGACTTCCCAGTCCATCTTGGTCGAGCCGCGCGGCTTCAGCACCGTGTCGTTCGGGCCGACGATGCAGCTCGTGGCCTTCATGAAGAGGATGGGCTCGGACGGAAGCTTCGCACCGGTTTCCGCCGCGTGATCGGCGTAGTTGAGGCCGATCGCGATGAACTTGCCGACCGCGCCAACGCAGGCGCCGAGCCGCGCGGCGGCCGGCGCGCGCGGGGGGTTGGTCGCGTCGAGCGCGCGCAGCTTCGCGAGCGTGTCGGGTGAGAGCGCGATGCCCGCGACGTCCGGAATCACACCGGACAAGTCCGCGATCGCGCCGTCCGCCAGGACGAGCCCTGGCCGCTCGGCGCCGGTGGAGCCGAATCGTACGAGTTTCAAGCGAGTCTCCCGCCGATCAGGCCGCCGGCAGGCACGCCGGTCCGATCGGTTCGAATTGTTTATAGGTGAGGATGAATTCCTGGTGGCCGAGCGCCTCGGACTTCGACCGATTGCCGGCCGCGACGCTCTGCACTTGACCGATTATCACGCGGCCCACATCGTCGAGTTCCGCGCCGTGCAGGATTCGGCCGGCGTTCACGTCCATGTCGTCCGCCATGCGTTCGTAGGTGTCCGGATTCGCGCATACCTTGATGACCGGCGAGATCGCCGAACCCACTACCGAGCCGCGGCCCGTGGTGAAGAGGACCAGGTGCGAGCCGCACGCGATCAGCTCGACGATCTCCGCGTTGTCCGAGATGTTCGGGAAGCCGAAGCGCGGCTCGCCGTCCGGCACGACGTCGAGCAGATAGAGACCGCCGCGCGGCGGCACGTCACCGGGCTTGATGAGCCCGCTGATTGGCGACGACCCGGATTTCGAATACGCGCCCATGGATTTCTCCTCGAGCGTCGTGAGCCCGCCCTCGGCGTTGCCGGGTGCGAAGCTGCCGTATCCCATGATGCGGTAGTAGTTGGCCGCCTTTTCGACGCAGGCCTCGATCTCGCGGCCCAGTTCGGGTGTGATCGCGCGTGAGGCCATGATGCGTTCGCAGCCGATGAGTTCGCCCGTTTCCTCGAAGATGCAGGCGGCGTCGTTTTCGATCAGCCAGTCGAAGCAGCGGCCGACCGCCGGATTCGCGGTGATGCCGCTGGTGCCGTCCGACCCGCCACAGACGGTGCCGACGACGAGCTCGTTCAACGCCATGGGGACGGTAGTTTGCTGCGCGAGCTGGGCGCGCATTTTCTTCACGATTTCCAGGCCGGCGTTGAGGGTGCGCGTGGTGCCGCCCGCCTGCTGGATGACCAGCAGGTCGACAGGGCGGCCGCTGGCCGCGACGGTCCGCCGCAGTTCCTCGCGATTGAAGCTTTCGCAGCCCAGGGACACGAGCAGCACCGCGCCCACGTTCGGGTGGGTGCACAGCCGCTTCATCATCTCGAGCGCGTACTTGTTCGGATAACACCCCGGGAAGCCGATGAGATGCACGTCATCGAAGCCCGAACGCTGCACGATCAGGCGCGACACGTGGTGCGCGCATTCGACCAGGTAGGCGACCGCGACCACGTTGCGGATGCCCTTGCGGCCATCCTTGCGCGGGTATCCACGCATGGCGGACGTGACCGATCGTGGATTGGCGTTCATCAGTGTCCGTCTCCGTCGCGCACGGTCGACGGGATGTAGTCGCTGCGCAGGTTGTGCATGTGCACGTGTTCGCCGCGTTCGACCGAGGTCTTCATCGAGCCGATCGGGGCGCCGTACTTGAGCACGCGTGCATTCGCGGCGATGGCGCGGCGCGCGAGCTTGTGGCCGAGCTCGACGGTCGCGGGAATCGTGAACGTTTCTCCGTCGATCTCGACGCGCTCGCCGGCGGCGATGTCGCGCCGCGCAACGACGATGTTGTCGTCAGGGTGCAGCAGCAACAGCGGCGGTAATCTGCCGTCATCCGCTTGTCGATCGCCGTTCACTGCGTGCCCTGTTCCGGCGAAGGGGCTTCGGGAGCGGGCGCTTCGGGAGCGGACTCCTCGGGCTGCGCATCATCGGGCGCGGAGTCTTGGAGCAGCTCCTGTTCGAGGTCGAGCGACTGGTCCGCGACGTCGCCGTCGCGCACGAGAAATTCGCGCCGCTGCAGCCATGCGTTGCGAATGAACGCGTAACTGTCGTAGCTGCGTTCGATCTGCGTGTCGAGTTCGAGCAGGTCGGCGCGCAGGTCGATAAAGTCGACGCCGCGAATGAGAAGACGGGTGCTGTCATCTTCCAGGTAGTTGACCGGATACGTGTACTGATCCGGGATGCGCGCGAGCGAGTCTCGCACTGTGGAAGGTCCGAGGAAGGGCAACATCAGATAGGGCCCGGATTTCACGCCCCACTTGCCGAGGGTCTGGCCGAAGTCCTCGTCATTGAGCTCGAGTCCCGCGGCCGATGCCGGGTCGAACAATCCCCCGAGTCCGAGCGTGCTGTTCAGGAGGAAGCGCGCGGAGTCGTTGCCCACCTGCTTGACCTTGCCCTGCAGCAGCGCGTTCACGATGGTCGACACCTGGTCGAGGTTCGTGATGACGTTGCTGATGCCGGTTTGCACGATCTGCGGCGTCACCTTCTTGTAGCCCTTGGCGACGGGCTTGGCGACCGCGCGATCGAGCGAGTCGTTGAATGCATACATGCTGCGGTTGAATTTTTCCCACGGATCCCGCGGATCGGGTTTGCCGGCGGGAACGGTGGCGCAGCCTGTGGCGAACAGGACGAATAGAGCGAGGAGGACTTTTTGCATGGGGCTAAATTCTACTCATTTGCATGAGTGGCCGCCCCTGTAGCCCGGTCGGGACTGCGTATCCCGAAAGAGGGAGATCAGCGGCGCGTGGAACGGCTGTCGCCGCCACGCTGGGGGCGTTGCTGCGGATCCGGCTGTGAATCCTGGGTATTCGGCACGCGCCGCTTGCGGCCCGAGAACATCGCCTCGCGCACCTCGTCGAGGCGCGCCTGGAAACGGCCGCGCTGGACGCCGGTGATGCCGGGCACCCCCAGCGCCATTTCGAGCTGCGCCACCGACAGAGGCAGGTTGCCCGTCGAGATGTGGTACTCGCTCATGTAGTAAGCCGCATCGGCAGTATCACCCGCGCTGCTCGCGGCGAGCGCGGTGAAGCGGATCTGTTGCGGCGTCGGCGGCACGTTGTTGAACAGGTCGAGCAGCACCGCGTGCGCGGCCTTGGCCTCGTCGGCCTTGAGCAGCGCCTCCGCGTAACGCATGGTCAGAGGGATGTTGCGCGGTGAGAGCGCGAGCGCCTTGCGGAAGGTTTCGAGCGCCTCGTCCGTCTCACCGGCGGCCATGAGCGCCTGGCCGAGTGTCGACTGAAGCATTGGAATCTGCGGGTAACGGCGCGCGAGATCCTGCAGCGAATCGAGCGACGCGCGCGCATCGCCGCGCTCGAAGTACGCCAGCGCCTCGCCGTAACGTTCACCGATCGTCTGGTCCTGCACGTCGCGCCGTTCCTGGTAGTAGCGACCGACGTTGTCTTCCGCGGGAGTCGAAATCACGCGCAGGCGTTCGCGCGTGAGCTGATAGCTGACGCTTTCCGGAACCTGCTTGAGATCGGCGAACTGCGCGGCGCGCGAGCGCGACTCGGCGATGCGGTTCGTGGCGACCGGATGCGACTGCAGGATCTCGGGCAGCGCGCTGCGATTTCCACCGGCGAGGCCCATCCGGCGTCCCATCGTCTCGAAGAAGTCGGGCATGCCGTACGGGTCGAACCCTGCGGCGGCCAGGAATCCCATGCCCACGCGATCCGCTTCGTTTTCGTTCGCGCGCGTGAAATTGATCTGCTGCTGCATGGCGGCCCCCTGCGCCATGGAAATGCCGCCGAGCGCGGCGTCCGATGAGCCGGTGGCGGCGCCGACGAGAATCGCGGCGAGGATGGCCGCGACCGTGGCGATGCTCTGCCGGCCCTGCGAGCGCACGCGTCGCGCGATGTGCCGCTGCGTGACGTGCGCCACTTCGTGCGCGAGCACGCCGGCGAGCTGTGCTTCGTTGCGGGTGGCGAGCACCAGCCCGTAGTTCACGCCGATGAAGCCGCCGGGCAACGCGAAGGCGTTGATCGATGGGTCGCGCACGAAGAAGAAATTGAATCGCTGCGCGGAGTCGCCGGTGGCCTGCGCGACGATGCGCGAGCCCACCGCCTGCAGATATTCGGTGGCTTCAGGGTCCTCGATGATCTGGCCTTCGTCGCGCAACTGCCGCATGACCTGCAGGCCGATGCGGTACTCGTCATCGAGCGAAAGGCTGGAGGAGGCGGGAGAGCCGATATCGGGCAGGTCGTTGCCGGCCTGCGCGAAGGAAGGCAGCGGCAGCAACACCGACAGGAAAACGACGAGTATTTTCTTTAGAGTGTTGCGCATGACGGGCTTGGACCAGTTACGCGGGGACCAGTTTCAGGCCCGAACTCCGGGAAACCGTGAAGGGCTTCCCTAGAGCGTATCAGAGGCGAAATCGGCGAGTCGCGACCGTTCGCCGCGGACCAGCGTGATATGTCCCGAATGGCTCCAGCCGCGGAACCGGTTCACGACGTAGGTCAGGCCGGACGTGGTCTCCGTGAGGTACGGTGTGTCGATCTGCGCGATGTTTCCGAGACACACGATCTTCGTGCCGGGGCCCGCGCGGGTCACCAGCGCCTTCATCTGTTTCGGCGTGAGGTTCTGCGCTTCGTCGAGGATGACGAAGCGGTTCAGGAACGTGCGACCGCGCATGAAGTTGAGCGAGCGGATCTTGATCCGGTTGCGCAGCAGGTCGTTCGTTGCGCCCCGGCCCCAGCTGCCACCCTCGGTGCTTTGCGTGAGCACTTCCAGGTTGTCCATCAGCGCGCCCATCCATGGCTCCATTTTTTCCTCTTCGGTGCCGGGCAGGAAGCCGATGTCCTCGCCGAGCGGAATCGTCACGCGGGTCATGATGATCTCCGCGAAACGGTTCGAGTCGAGCGTCTGCATGAGTCCGGCCGCGAGCGTGAGCAGGGTCTTGCCCGTACCCGCCGGTCCGAGAATGGTGACGAAGTCGATCTCGGGATCCATCAGCAGATTGAGCGCGAAGTTCTGTTCGCGGTTGCGCGCGTTCACGCCCCACACGCTGTTGCGCTCGCCGCGGTAATCGCGTGCCAGCTCGAGCGTGGCCTTGCCGTTTTCGATGCGGCGGACGATGGCTTCGATCCCCTCGCTGCCTTCCTCGTGAACGAACTGGTTGACCTGCAGGCCCGCGACGACAGGGCCCGAGATTTCGTAGTAAGTGCGTTCGGCTTCCTTCCACGAGCGCATGTCCCTGGCATGCGATTCCCAGAAGTTGGCGGGCAAAGGGGTCAGTCCCGTGTAGAGGACGTCCGCGTCTTCGATCGTCTTGTCGTTGTAATAATCCTCGGCGTGCACGCCGACCACGGCCGCCTTGATGCGCAGGTTGATGTCCTTCGACACCAGCGTGACCCGCGAATCGTGGTGCGTTGCCTGCAGCGCCAGGGTCATCGCGAGGATCGCGTTGTCGTTGCCGTGGCCCGGTAGATAGTCCGGGAGCGCGGAGGTGAGCTGGCGCGTCTGGAAGAACAGGCGGCCGGCGCTGCCGCGATCACCCTTTCCGCCGCGGTCGCCATTGGCGCCGAGGCCCTGCGGGGAGGGCAGCGGCAGTCCGGCGTCGATCTGTTCCTTGGTCGCGTCGCGCATCATGTCGTCGAGGAAACGACTAACCTGGCGGGCGTTGCGCGAGGCTTCGGAGAGGCCCTTCTTGTTGGCGTCGAGTTCCTCGAGCACGACCATCGGTAGATAGACGTCGTGCTCCTGGAAACGGAAGATCGCCGTCGGATCGTGCATCAGCACGTTGGTGTCGAGGACGAACAGCCGACGTTCGGTATCCCGGGCCGATTTGCCGCCGGCCGTGCGCTTGGCCGCGTTCACAGCGACTTCGCCGCTTCCAGCACTTCGGCCGCGTGGCCCTTGACCTTGACCTTGCGCCATTCGCGCACGACCTTGCCGGCCGCGTCGATCAGGAACGTGCTGCGTTCGATTCCCATGAACTTCCTTCCGTAGAGCGTTTTCTCGCGGATCACGTCGAAGAGCCGGCAGACGGTCTCGTCCTCGTCGGATAGCAGCTCGAACGGGAATTTCTCCTTCGCGCGGAATTTCGCGTGTCGTTCGCAGCTGTCCTTCGAGATGCCGAGCACCGTGGTCTTCGCGCGTTTGAAGGCGGCGTGCAGGTCGCGAAAGTCCTGTCCCTCGAGCGTGCAGCCGGGGGTCATGTCCTTCGGATAGAAATAGAGCACGAGGTTCGCGCCCTTGGCATCGGAGGACTTCCACACCGAGCCATCCGAGCGCGGCAACGAAAAGGCGGGCGCCTTTTTACCGACAGAAACTGTCAAGACTTCACGGGCTCCAGGATCGCGTCGAGGTTTTGCGCGTCGCAGTAGTCCATGAACTCCTCGCGCAGGTGCGCGAGCTGCAGGCGCTTGGGGACGTTGATGATCATCTGCACCGCGAACATCTGCGCGCCGGTATGCGCGGCGGGATAGGTGCGCGTCGAGACCTCGGCGATGTCGATGCCGCGGCTGGCGCAGAAGCCGGAGAGGCCCGCGACAATGCCGGACTGGTCGAGGCAGACGACGTCGATGGAGTAGGGCAGCAGTTCGGCGCGCGGGGCGCGCGGCTCGGTGCGCTTGAGGTGCAGGGACAGGCCCGTCGTTTCGCCCAGGCGCGCGAGTTCGCTTTCGAGCTTGGCGAGCGAATGCCAGTTGCCGCTCACCAGGATCAGCATCGCGAATTCGTTGCCGAGACTGGCCATCCGGCTTTCGCTGATCGATCCGCCGCAGTCCGAGATTACGCGGGTCAAGTCATGGACCATCCCGGTGCGATCGCTGCCAATGGCGGATACGGCTAGGTGCTGCTTCATCTGGCGCGGAGTGTACCCCAGCCGGCGGCTTGCGAAGCCCCGGGGTGCGCCCGTACCATGCCCGACCGCTTTAACGACCCTCGGATCTATCGCATGTTCGCCGGCAGCCTGGTGGCGCTCGTGACCCCGATGCAGCCGGACGGCAGCATCGATTTCAACGCCTGGACTCGTCTCGTCGAGTTCCAGTTGGCCAATGGCACCGCGGGCATCGTCGTCGCGGGATCCACCGGCGAATCCGCCACCGTCACCGACGCCGAACTACGGGAATTGCTGCTCGCCGCGAGAAAGATCATCGGCAAGCGCGCGTTGCTGATCGCCAATACCGGCACGAACGGCACCGCGAGTTCGGTCGATCGCGCGCGGGATTTTTCGGCGCTCGACGTCGATGCGTTGCTGGTGTCGTCACCGTCTTACGTGCGTCCGACGCAGGAAGGATTGTTCCTGCATTTCTCGGCGATCGCCGCCGCGTCGCGCACGCCCGTGCTGCTCTACAACGTGCCGAGTCGCACGGCGGTGGATCTGCTGCCCGCGACGGTCGCGCGCCTGTCGCGCGTGCCGCGCATCGCGGGCATCAAGGAAGCGGTGGGTGATGCCGCCCGTGTCCGCGAACTCGTCGCCGGTTGCGGCGCGGAATTCAAGGTGCTCTCCGGCGATGACCTGACCGCGCGCGACGCGATCGGGGCCGGCGCGTCAGGCGTGATCTCGGGGACGGCGAACGTCGCGCCGCGCGCCATGGCCGACATGATCGCGGCGGCACTGCGCGGTGATCGCGCCGGAGCCACGCAGATCGATCAGCGCCTCGTCGCGCTGCATCGAAACCTGTTCGTCGAATCGAATCCGATCCCGGTCAAGTGGGCCGTCGCCCGGATGGGCTTCATGGGCGGCACACTGCGGCTGCCACTGACGGAACTGTCACCGGAGTACCATGCCCTCGTTGCCGAGTCGCTGTTCGCGGCCGGCATCAACGTGAACTCCTGAAAACTCGAAAGGTCGCACCCGTCATGCGTATCGCCGGAATCGTCATCGCCGCATTGCTGTCCACCGCGCTTTCAACGGGCTGCGTCAAGAAGCTGAGCGAGTGCAAGCACACCGACAAGGACTACGCGGGCGCGAAGGAGATGCCGCCCCTGAAGGCGCCGCCGGGCCTGCAAGACCCGGATACTCGTAATGCGCTGCGGGTGCCGCCGCTCGATACGCCGGAGCGCATTCGAGGCAAGAACGAACCCTGTCTGGACGCTCCGCCCCCCTTTGCGAATCCCAAGGCCCCGGAAGCCCCGAAAGCCGGATAAGACTCTTTCCGCTATGATGCGCACCCGCTCCTTGGGGTGCAGGTTTCACACCGGACAGATGGCCGAGCGGTCGAAGGCGCTTGATTGGAAGTCAAGTAACATCGCAAGGTGTTCCAGGGTTCGAATCCCTGTCTGTCCGCCAC
>JAEZCR010000283.1 GCA_023433465.1 Pseudomonadota bacterium
CGATCAGGATCAGGCCACCCGTGCCGAGGTCCGGCTGGATGATCGTGAGTCCGGACGGGATCATGATGATGACGAACAGCGCGGTCAGGGATTTCCAGTCGGGCGGCAGCGGCCGGTCGTGCAGCCACCAAGCGCAGGTCATGGGCACCGCGATCTTCATGAGCTCGGAAGGCTGGAAGCGGATGAACCCGAGGTCGAGCCAGCGCTGCGCGCCCTTGCCGATGTGGCCGGTGATGTCGACGACGACGAGCAGGATCACGCCGAGGAACCACATCGGCGCCGCGAGGCGGCGCAGGAATGCCGGCTTCACCTGCGCGAGCATGCACATCGCGACGCCGCCGAGCGCGACGCGGATGGCGCCGTCGATGACGCGGCCCCAGTTCTGGCCCGAGGCGCTGTAGAGCACCACGAGTCCGTAGAGCGCGATCAGGCTGATGCCGACCAGCAGCGGTCCGTCGAGCTTCAGCGCGCCGAGCACGCGCGCCGCGAACGTGAACGTGCGCTGGCTGCGCGAACCGGTCTCGATGGGTTCGTACATCGGCATTATTCGTCCCCCGCCGAGCCGTCGTTCATGACGTGAGGCACGATGACTTCCTCCTCGGCTTCCACAGCGTCCACTTTCGGACGGGCCGCGGGGGCCGGGGCTGCGCCCTTGCCAGGAATGATGGGTCCGTAGCCCGGGCCTGGTGTCAGCGGCGCCGTGCCGGGCGGCAACGGCTCCTTGAGCTGGCCGTTGGCATCCAGGAGGAACGTGTCCATCACGTTGCGCGCGATCGGCGAGGCGATCGACGCACCGAAGCCGCCGTTTTCCACGATCACCGCCACGGCGATGCGCGGATGCTCGGCCGGCGCGAACGCGATGAACCAGGAGTGGTCGCGCAAGCGATCGGACACGGTCTTCTGATTGTCGAGGCTCTGGTTGCGCGCGACCGTGAACACCTGCGCGGTGCCGGTCTTGCCGGCAATCGTGTAGGTCATGTTCTTGCCGGCGAACGCCGCGGCCGTACCGTAGCGCAGAGTGCCGGCCATGCCTTCGGTGACGACCTGCCACTGCTCGGCGGTGACGTCTTTTAACTCCTCGTTCTTCACGGGCGGGAGGCGCTTCACTTGACCCGTGACCGGATCGCGTACGCCAGTCACGAGACGCGGCTTAAAAGAAGTGCCGCGGTTCGCCATGATGGACGTGTAGTGCGCGAGCTGCAGCGGCGTGACGAGGAAGTAGCCCTGGCCGATGCCGAAGTTCACCGTTTCGCCGGGGAACCAGACCTGGTCCGCGGGGCGCTTGAATGACTTGCGCTTCCATTCCCGCGACGGCAGAAGGCCCGGTTTCTCGCCGCCTATGTCGATGCCGGTGAGGCTGCCGAAGCCGAACTGCCCCAGGAACTCGGAGATGTGATCCACGCCGAGGTCGCTGGCGAGCGCGTAAAAGTACACGTCGCAGGACCTGGCGATGGCACGGCGCAAGTCTGTCGCACCATGACGGCCGCCTCGCCCTTCGCGAAAGGCGAGGCTGCTGCCGGGCAGGCGCCACGCGCCCGCGCAGAACTTCGTCCCGTGGGGCTCGACCTCGTGGTACACCAGCCCCGCGAGCGCGAGCCCCGGCTTGATGGTGGAGCCCGACGGATACTGTCCGCGCAACGCGCGATTGAGCAGCGGTACGTCGATGTTGTCGCGCAGCGCGGCGTACTCCGCGCGCGTGAGACCGCGGGTGAATGGATTGGGGTCGAAACCCGGCGTCGACGCGAGCGCGACCACATCCCCGTTGCTGGGGTCGATCGCGACGACGGCGCCGCGCCGGCCCTTGAGGCCTTCTTCCGCGACGAGCTGCGTAGGCAGGTCGATGGCAGTGATCACGTCGCTGCCGGCAGTCGGCTTGATGACCGGCAGGTCCGCCTTGAGTGTGCCCTGACGATCGACCGAGCGACCCGCGGCATTCACGAGGATCTGGCGCGAGCCGTCGCTGCCGTGCAGCTCCTCCTCATGTGAGGCCTCGATGCCGAGCTTGCCGATGAGAGACGTGCCGGCGTACTTCGTCAGCAGGTCTTCCTTCTCGAGTCTCTTGACGTCGTCTTCACTGATGGCCGCGACATAACCGAGTGCGTGCACGGCATTCTCGCCGTGCGGGTAGAACCGCGTCAGACGCGTCGCAATGTCGACGCCAGGGAATTCGAAGCGATGCACGGCGAAGCGCGCGATCTCCTCCTCGGTGAGGCGTAGCCGAATCGGCACGGCCTCGAAGCTGCGGCGCGAGCGCACGAGCTTGCGCGTGTCGTCGAGGTCGTCGGCGGGGAGCACGCCGATGTCGACGAGCCCCTTCAGTGTTGCGTCGACGTCGGGCACCTGCTCGCGCACCAGTTCGAGCTGGAACGCCGGGCGATTCTCCGCGAGCACCTGCAGGTTGCGGTCGAGGATCAGGCCGCGCTGCGCGGGCAACGGCTCGACGCGCACGCGGTTGCCCTGTGAGAGATCGGCGTAATAGTCGTAGCGGGAAACCTGCAGAACGACGAGGCGCCCGATCAGCACCAGCGTCATCGCGGCGATGATGAAGGCGGCCGCGAGCGCGCGGCGCTCGAACAGCCGCTGCTCGGCCCAGTGATCCTTGATGCGGACTGTTCCCATGTCCTCGTCTGTCTTCCGGCGGGCGCGCTGCTCAGGCGCGAGTGTGGGTTCGGCCGAGCAGCATCGCGATGAACGGCCACAACATGGCGGCGATCATCGGCTGGATCCAGCGCCAGGGCGTCGCGGCGGCGTGGCCGGTCCAGCCTTCGATACCCCACACGATGAATTCGTTCAGCGTCAGCACGGCGAACACGAACAGGGACTGTTGCACCAGTGTCTGGTTGCGCAGCCGCTGGTGCAGCGTCATCGCGATGTACGCGACGAGCGCGAGCGCGAGGGCGTGCTGCCCCAGCACCTCGCCGTTGAAGACATCGAGCGCGAGGCCCGCGAGCCAGGCCGCGAACATGCCGCCCGCGAGCGGGGCGAAGATGCTCCAGTAGACGACCGCGAGCGCGAGGAACGAGGGCCGCACAGGTTCCAGCCAGTTCGGCAGCGGCACCACCGTCGCGATGAGCGCCAGCAGCAGCGTGAACGTGACGGCCCAGCGGGGTTCGCGGCGCGTGAAGTTCACGGCGTCTTCTCCTGTTCCGGCGCCAACGGCTCCGGCGGGAGAGGCGAAGCCGGATGGTCCGCGCGGCCCCACACGAAGAGCACCTCGCGATCCGCGTCGATGTTCGCGAGCGGCGCCGCGAAGATTTTCGCAAGGGGTTCCGCCGGATCGCGCTCGACGCGTGTCACTCGCGCGACCGGCAGACCGTAGGGGAAGATCCTGCCGAGTCCCGAGGTGACCAGCACGTCGCCTTCCTTCACGTCGTAGTTCTGCGGCACATAGGGTAGTTCGAGCGCCGTCGCGCGGCCGGTGCCGAGCGCGATCGTGCGCACACCCGAGCGCAGTACCTGCACCGGCAGGGCGTGTTCCGCGTCGGTGATGAGGATGATCTCGGAGCTGAACGGGCCGAGTCGATAGACCTGTCCGACGACGCCGGTGCCGGTGACCACGGGCTGCGCCTTGAACACGCCGTGACTCGCGCCGCGGTTGACCAGCAGGCGCTGGCGCAACGTCGAGGTTTCGACGCTCACGACCTCGCCGATGAGCCGCTTTTCGATGACGTCCGGCATCGCCTGGTTGAGTCCGCGCAGCGTCGCGTTCTCCTGCGCGAGCGCCGCCTGGCGCAGCGTGATCAGCTGCTGCTCGCGCAGCTGGCCGCGCACTTCATCGAGCTCCTTGCGCAGGGTCTCGCGGGTCGTGAAGCTCTCTTCGAGCCAGTTCCAGGCCGCCGACGGGGAGTTGACCGCGAGCTGCAGCGGGTAGATAGCCGCCTGCAGCCCATACCGCGCGGTGTCCAGCCACCCACCCTTCTGGTCGTAGAACATGAGCACGACCGAGAGCACCGCGTAACAGAAAAATCGGAACCCGAAGGACGGACCTCGTCCACAGAGTGAGCGGCTGCCGCCGCTACCGAAGACGGCCACGCCTTATTCTAGGCCGAAGCTTCCGGGCCCGACTTCGTCCTGCAGCTCGAGGATGCGTCCGCCGCCACGGGCCACGCAGGTCAGCGGGTCCTCGGCGATGACGACCGGCAGGCCGGTCTCTTCCATGAGTAGTTTGTCGATGTCGCGCAGCAGCGCGCCGCCGCCCGTGAGCACGATGCCGCGCTCGGCGACGTCCGCGCCCAGCTCCGGCGGGGTCTGTTCGAGCGCCTGCTTGACGGCGCCGACGATGCCCTGCAGGGGTTCCTGCAGCGCTTCGAGGATTTCGTTCGAGTTCAACGTGAAGCTGCGCGGCACGCCTTCGGAGAGGTTGCGGCCCTTCACGGACAGTTCGCGGACCTGCTGGCCGGGATAGGCCGCGCCGATCTCGATCTTGATGCGCTCCGCGGTGGCTTCACCGATCAGGATGCCGTAGTTGCGGCGCACATAGTTCATGATGGCTTCGTCGAAGCGGTCGCCGCCGATGCGCGCGCTGGCCGCGTACACGATGCCGTTCAGCGAGAGCACCGCGACTTCCGAGGTGCCGCCGCCGATGTCGAGCACCATCGAGCCGCGGGCTTCGTTCACCGGCAGTCCCGCGCCGACGGCCGCGGCCATCGGCTCACTAACTATCAACACGCTGCGCGCGCCGGCGCCTTCGGCCGACTCCTTGATGGCGCGGCGTTCGACCTGGGTCGAACCGATGGGCACGCACACAAGAACGCGGGGGGATGGCTTCAACACCCGGTTGCCGTGCACCTTGCCGATGAAGTACTGCAGCATCTTCTCGGTGTAGGTGAAGTCCGCGATCACGCCGTCCTTCATGGGCCGGACGGCATTGATGTGACCGGGGGTGCGGCCGAGCATGTTCT
>JAEZCR010000243.1 GCA_023433465.1 Pseudomonadota bacterium
GCAAAAGGGGTCAGTCCTGATGAACCCTTGAGGAACGACGAAGTACGAGGGTCAGGGCTGACCCCTTTTGCTGGGAAACGGGGGCTGCCCCCTTCAGGCTTCGGCGGAGATCACGCGGCCGGTGGCCGCATAAGGATTCGAGTTCGTGCGCGGACCGTAGGCGCGCGGGGCGTCATCGGTGGCGCCGGTGAGAGCGCCCAGCAATCCTTCGACGCGCTTGATCTGCGCGCCGACCAGGATGCCGTTGCGGTCGTTCAGGTCGCGGCAGCGCTTCGCGCGCATGGCGCATTCTTCGTACGGCTTCGCGAGCGCGCGTTTCGGATCGCACCAGGCGATGAGCTTCGAAAGTCCGGAAAGGTCGGCCGGGTAGCCGTGCAGGCTGCACAGCGCGCGGCGCTCGTCCTCGATCTTGAGCAGGCGGATCACGTTCGCCTGGCGCGTCGCGGCCAGCGATTCGAGCGCGTCGATGTCGCGGTCCCTGAGCGCGCCGTGTTCGCGATCGAGCAGGGATTCGAATTCGCCGAGCGCGGCATTCTCGTCGGCGAGCAAGCGCCCGAGAGTGTCGCGAACCAGCGAGGGATCCATGTTCATCCGTTATTTGTGCGCGGGAAACGCCGCGAGCAGATCCACTTCGAAGCGCAGCATCTTGTCGGCGACGCGCTGCGGATCGACGTGATAGCGGCCTTCGTCCATCGCCTTGCGAACGGCGTCGACGCGGCTTTCGTTCACGACGGGCAGGGTCGAGATCCGCTCCTCGAGCGCGGCGAGGGTGCGTGCGGTGTCGGACACGTCGATGTTCGACGAGCCGGTGGTCTCGGTCTTGCGACCTTCCGTCGTCGCGTCGCGCACGCGCGAAACCGGGGCTCCGCCGCCAACCTGGACGGGCCGTCCGTCGATTCCGCTGATCTTGTTCGCCATCGCCAATTCTCCTGGATCGTCTACGAGCAGATAACGGCGCGGCCGCAACAATCTTTAGGCGAAAAGTCGAACATTTGGCGCATATTCTGTCGCATGGTCATATTCCACGGGCAATCAGTGAGTTACCCGGACCACTCCGGCTGAATCGGCCACACCTTCCACGACCTTTAGCGAAAGGAGGTTCTGGACGCGCACCCGCTGCTGCGCGGCCGCATCGGCCAGCGCCCGGCCGGGCGCCCGGACTTCGAAGCCATTGGCCGACGCCGTCAACGTGACCTCCTGGCCCCTATGTATAAGGAGTGCGGCGGTCAGTGCATCCGCGCTCAGCAAGGTCCCTGCGGACAGCGCTCGCTTCGTGAGCCGACCCGAGAGCTCCTCGACTTTCATCACGTAGGGCGAGGCCATGCCCGGCAGGTCGCGAGTCTGTGTATCGACGTCGGCCGCACCGATCGTCTCTCCGCGCGCGACGGCGCGCCGCAGGACCAGCACGCCATGCGCGCGGCGGATGTCCACGGGCACGTGCACCGTCCAGGGCGAACCCTGCGTGCAGGATATCCGCGCGAGCACGCGCGACTGGTTGCCGCGGGGCGGCTGCGCGTGAGTCTCGAGTGGCGCCGCGCAGGCGGCGAGCCGCAGGCGCGAGTCGAGGGCTCCGGCCTCGACCGATACGCCCGACGCCTTCGGATCCAATACGCCGCGTACGGCGCGTTCCGCCGCGGATCGCACGCTCGCCAGCGTCTGCAACCCATCCACTGCCTGCGCGTGACACGCGCCGGACAACACGGCGAATCCAACAGTCAACGTTTTGACCCACATGCCCTGTAGTTAGCAATCGACGTGCCAGCGACCGCGGTCGCTCAAGATTCCCGCGGCGCAGCCGTTACCGGATTCGAGACGCATCGAACGCCGCCACCGGAATTTCTCCGCCGCCGCGCGGCAATCGCTCACCCGCGCGGTGCGCGTCGCGTCACATTCCCGCACGTCGATTGCGCCCGCATGGCCCTACGCAGCGCGAAAGCCCTCCATGGCACGTCGCTTGCTTTGCTTCCCGCATGTCGGCCCGCTGACGCCGACGCGAGGAGTGGAACATGCCATTGAATCTCGACCAGTACATCGGAGTGCACGCGACCGCGCTCGACGTGCGCGCGCGCCGTACCGAGTTGATCGCGAACAACCTCGCGAACGCGGACACGCCGGGCTACAAGGCCCGCGACATCGACTTCCGCCAGGCCATGGCGCGCGCGGCGGGCGAGACACCCACCTCGGGCGTGAACCTTTCGACCACGCAGTCCGGCCACATCGGCGGTGCGGCGTCGGCCGATGCCACCGGCAATCCGGATCTCAAGTACCGCACGCCGCTCGCGCCGGCGCTCGACGGCAACACCGTCGACGCGCAGCTCGAGCAGTCGGCTTTCGCCGAGAACGCGGTGCGTTACCAGGCGACGCTGACTTTTCTCAACGCGAAGTTCCGCGGTCTCATGACCGCGATCATGGGCAGCTGACGCCAGCCCTCCCGGAGTAAACGGAAATGTCATCCTTCAAGGCATTCGATATCGCGGGTTCGGGCATGTCGGCGCAGTCCGTGCGCCTCAACACGACGGCCAGCAACCTCGCCAACGCCGAGAGCGTGAGCGGCGACGCGAACAGCGTCTACAAGCCGCGGCATCCCATATTCGAAGCGGTGCGCCAGCAGCTCGGCGCCGCGACGCAGGCCGAAGGCGGCAACGCCGCCGTGCGCGTGCGCGGCATCTACGAATCGCAGGCGCCGGCCGCCGCGCGGTATGAGCCCGGCAATCCGCTCGCGGACGCCAACGGCTATGTCTACGCGCCCGCGGTCAACGTGGTCGAGGAGATGGTCAACATGATCTCGGCCTCGCGCTCGTACCAGAACAACGTCGAGGTCATGAACACCTCGAAAGACCTGCTGCTCGCGACGCTGCGGCTGGGCCAGAGCTGAAGCCCAGGATCACGGGAGATAACTCATGTTCGACATGGACATCATCAACGCGGCAATGATCCGCCAGCGCACGGACGCCGACGCGGCGGCCGCCGCGAAGGCCAACGCCGAGATCGCGAAGAAAACCGAGCTCAATCAGGAAGACTTCCTGACGCTCATGATCACGCAGCTCAAGAACCAGGACCCGTTCAAGCCGCTCGAGCCCGCGCAGTACGTGGGCCAGCTCGCGCAGTTCAGCCAGGTCTCGGGCCTCGCGGACATGAACAAGCAGATCAGCTCGCTGACCGCGAGCCTGCGCGGCAACCAGGTGCTCGACGGCGCCAGCCTCATCGGCCGCGCGGTCATCGCGCCGGGAAGCACTATCTACCTGCCCGAGGCCGTCGAAGGCGAGGTACGCGGTCCGCAGGGCCTCATCAACGTGCCCGCCGGCGCGTCGTCGGTGCAGCTGCTCGTCAAGGACGGCAGCGGAGCGCTCATCAAGACCCAGGCGCTCGACAACGAGCGCGGCGCGCATGCCTTCGCGTGGGACGGCACCACCGACGACGGCACGGCCGCCGACGCGGGTGCGTACCGCATCGAAGTCGTCGCGCGCGTCGGCAACCAGAACGTTTCATTGCAGACCAGCGTCGCGGCGCGCGTGTCGAGCGTCTCGCTCGACCCGGCGACCGGCACGCTCACGCTGGACACGGATTCACTCGGCGAGATCGCGATCGACGACGTCGAACGCGTGCTCTGAAGTAACAGGATTCAAGGAGTCATCACATGCCTTTCCGCATCGCACTTTCGGGTCTCAACGCCGCGCAGTCCGACCTGAACGTCACGGCGAACAACATCGCCAACACGTCGACCACCGGCTTCAAGGGCTCGCGCACCGAGTTCGCCGACCTGTTCGCGGTCTCGCTGCAGGGCACGTCGAACAACGCCAGCGGCAACGGCGTCCGCGTCGCGGCCGTCACGCAACAGTTCGCGCAGGGCAACATCGAGTTCACCGACTCGAACCTCGACCTCGCGCTCAGCGGGCAGGGCATGTTCATCCTCTCGGACAACGGCGCGCTGTCGTATACCCGCGCGGGCGCCTTCCAGATGAATCGCGACGGCTACGTCGTGAATACGATGGGTCAGCGCCTGCAGGTCTATCCGCCGATCGCGGGTGGCGGCTTCAACACGGGTGGCCTCGGCGACCTGCGGCTGCAGACCACGGATTCCGCGCCGTCGGCCACGTCGAACGTCGAGTACACGCTCAACCTGCCGGCGAACGCCACGCAGCCGCCGACCGCGCCGTTCAACGCGAACGATCCGAACACCTTCAACCAGGCGACGTCGCTCACGCTGTTCGACTCGCTGGGCGCGACCCACACGGGCACGCTGTATTTCTCGCGCACC
>JAEZCR010000297.1 GCA_023433465.1 Pseudomonadota bacterium
TCTTCTGTTCCTTGGAAGGTATCTCGATGGAAAGATCGAACAGCTTCTGACCATCAACCAGTGCTACGCGCAACTCCTCTTGCTGAGTTGCATTGACGAGCATTCTCTTCATTTGAATTGGACCCTAGTGAATTCCGGGCCAACTCGAATCGAACGGCGGGTATCCTTTCGGACGTCAATGCGAACGACCGCGCGACGCGGGGTGCATGGTCGCAAGGCCAAAGATTGTGGGGTGGCGTGTTTTGCACGTTTAATGTCCGTCCCAAGTTGGGGCGGGCGCCAAAACCCTTTGGGCTACTTCACCGACGCCGCGCACGATGTGTCTTTTGGACTTCGCATCTGCTGCGCGAGATTCATAGTCGGCCTTCGAGCGATGGCCCCCTCAGCGAGGACCAACTAACATGCGGCGCGCGTTCGAATTGCGACCGGCTGCGCCGCGGCATTGCGTCGTCACACACGAGTGATCGGGGACGACGACGACGCGCATCATAGCTCGGGACCTTTAGTGAAAACAAGACGTTACGAATCCCCCACTGCGCGAGATGCGCGGCCCCAACAAACCGCGGCCGCCCGCGCAGAACCCGCCCCGAGCGTCAGGCAGGTGCCCGTCGACGAACGTGGTGTGGGCCAGCGGCTCGACAACTTCCTCGCCAGGGTGCTGGGCGACGTCCCGAAGAGCCTTGTTTTCCGCGTGATTCGCAAGGGCGAGGTGCGCGTGAACGGCAAGCGCGCCAAGCCGGAGACGCGGTTGCAGGCAGGCGACACCGTGCGGGTACCGCCGGTGCGGACCGGTGCGGCGGCTCCGCCGCGGCGCGCCCCGGGCAGGGTGGTGGAGGAGGTCGTCGGTGCCATCGTGCGCGAGGATCCGCGGCTGCTCGTGATCGACAAGCCCGCGGGAGTGGCCGTGCACGGCGGCAGCGGCGTGAGCTTCGGCGTCATCGAGGCGCTGCGCGAGGCGCGACCCGACGAGACGCTCGAACTCGTGCACCGGCTCGACCGGGACACCAGCGGCCTGCTGCTGATCGCGCGCAAACCCGCCGCGCTGCGCACCCTGCATGCCCTCATGCGCGAAGGGAAGGTCGAAAAGAAATACCTCGCGCTCGTGAAGGGCAAGTGGGAGCTCGGCAAGAAGCGCATCGACGTGCCGCTGCGCACGGACATCCGCGTCGGCGGGGAGCGGACCGTGAAAGCGCATGCCTCCGGGAAGGAGGCGGTCAGCCATTTCACCCCGGTACAGTTCTTCGGCAAGCGCGCCTCGCTCGTGGAGGTCGCGCTCGAGACCGGCCGCACGCACCAGATCCGCGTGCATGCCGCGCACGCGGGTTATCCACTCGCGGGCGACGAGAAATACGGCGACGAGCAGTTCAACGAGAGCATGAAGGCCGCGGGGCTCGAACGCATGTTCCTGCACGCGGCGCAGATCAGCTTCGTGTGGCCGGATACCGGGATGGAATTCAGCGCGAGCACGCCGCTGCCGGCGGACCTGGCGGCGGTCATCGATCACTTGAGCTCGCGAAAAAGTAGTTAGTAGGCCGAACTATTCACGGACGCCCCGCTTCGGGGGCGTGAAGAGTCGCGCTTGCGCGTGGAGGTACGCGCTTGCGCGTGGAGGTACGCGCTTGCGCGTTTCAAGGCACATGGTAGCCGACCGCGCGCAGGGCGCCCGCCAGCCAGATCAGCGGCATGCCCACGATGGCGGTGGGATCCTCGGTGTCGATCCGCTCGAACAGCGTGATGCCGAGCGCCTCCGCCTTGAAGCCACCCGCGCAATCGAACGGCTTTTCGCGCTCGATGTAACGGTCGATCTCCGTTTCCGACAGCGGCCTCAGTTTCACGGCCGTGGTGTCGACGTGCGAGAGCTTCACTCCCGTGGCGACACAGCGCACGGTGCAGGCGGTGTAGAACTCGGCGGACGACCCCGACAGCAGCTTGAGTTGCTCGCGGCAGTTGGCCGCGTTGCCGGGCTTGTTGAGGATGGTGGTGCTGGTCGCCGGCACCTGGTCGCCGCCGATCACGATCGCGTCGGGGAACCGGGCCGCGACCGCCTCTGCCTTGACTTCCGCCAGCCGGAAGGCGCGGCCGCGCGGCGACTCGCCGCGGACTTCGCTTTCGTCCACCTCGGGACTGACGGTGTCGAACTCCAGGCCGAAGCGCTGCAGCAGGGCAGCCCGGTAACGGGAAGTGGAGGCAAGGATAAGCGTGCGTGCGGGCGCCATGGGGTTTAAAAACAAGGGCTTAGAGTTTATTTTGTTTTGACTTGGGGGGACTCGGTCCCTATCATACGCGCCCCATGTCACTGGGCTGGTCTCGGCGCGCTCCCGTCGACACGTTGGTAGGTACCGAGTCGGAAATCGAATTCGCGATTCCGCTCGAAAATCTGCCCCGCGTTACCCGCGAGCTTGCGAGTCCCGAAGGCGTGGCGAAGGGCAAGGTCCGCTTCTCCAGGCAGATGGGCCGCCCCGTCGCCGACCTTCAGGTGAGCGCGCAGCCCCAGGTGATTTGCCAGCGCTGCATGCAGCCGATGCGCTGGCCGGTCGAAGTGAAGTCGCGCATCGCGCTGGTCAGCGATTACGACGCTGCCGACCGTGTGCCGGATGGGCTGGAAGTTTTTATGGTCGAGGCCGATAGCGTCAGCGTTCGCGATCTCGTCGACGAGGAAGTCTTGCTCGCGCTGCCGCACGTTCCGCGGCACGAGGAAGGCACCGAATGCGCCGCCCGCAAGGTGGCGCTGCCGGGTGAATCGGACGACGCCGCGGATGCGGAATCGGCTTCCGACCAGGTTCAGAAACCGTTTGCACAGTTGGGCGAACTGTTGAAACGCAAGTAGTGAGTCGCCCCAGAGGATTGGTCCATGCCCGTTCAAAAAAGTCGTAAAACGCCGTCCAAGCGCGGCATGCATCGTTCGCACGACGCGTTGTCGAAGCCCGCGCTGTCCGTCGATCCGCAGTCGGGCGAAACCCACCTGCGCCATCGCATTACTCCGGACGGTTTCTATCGCGGCAAGCGCGTCATCGAAAAACCGGCCGAAGTCGAAACCGAAGAATAGTTACTGCCTGCGGGCCCCTGAGGGTCCGCGCAAGTAACGCATGGCGTCCATCGCCGTCGATGTGATGAGTGGCGACAGCGGTGCGCCGGAGTGTCTGCCCGGCGCGCTGCGCGCGCTTGCCGACGATTCCTCCCTCGAGCTGATCCTCGTGGGCGATCCCGCTGTCATCGAACCCGCGCTCGCGAGCGCGCCGGCGGGCGTGCGCGCGCGCGCGACCGCACATCCGGCCGCGAGCGTGGTCGGCATGTCGGAGCATCCGCGCGAGGCGATCCGCCGCCGCAAGGACTCGTCGATGCGCATCGCCATCGACCTCGTGAAGGAGGGTCGGGCGGGCGGCATGGTGAGCGCCGGAAATACGGGCGCGCTGACCGCGATGGCGCACTTCGTGCTCAAGACCGTCGGTCCCGTCGAGCGCGCGCCGATCATGTCGTCGGTGCCCGCGCGCAACGGCCGGCACACGCACATCCTCGACCTCGGCGCGAATTCCAAGGCGTCCGCGCTGCAGCTCGCGCAGTTCGCCACGATGGGTTCGATCGTCGCGCGCGACGTGTACGGCATCGCCAATCCGCGCGTGGGCCTGCTCAACATCGGCGAAGAGGAATCCAAGGGGCACGAAATCGTGCAGGAAGCGCACGAGCTCATTCGCGCGTCGAGCATAAATTACGTGGGATTCGTCGAGGGTCACGACATCTTCGACGAGAAGGTGGACGTCGTGGTCACGGACGGCTTCACGGGCAACGTCGCGCTCAAGACGATGGAAGGTCTCGCCAAGCTCATCGTCGAGCAGATGCGCACGGAGTTTTCGCGCGACGTGGCGAGCAAACTGTCGGGGTTGCTAGCCCGTCCGGTCCTGCGCCGCGTGGGTGAGAAGCTCGATCCGCGCCGCTACAACGGCGCCTGCATGGTGGGACTCACGGGTGTCGTGGTAAAAAGCCACGGCAGCGCGGACCGCGTGGCATTTGCCCAGGCGATCGCGACGGCCGCGACGGCGATGCGGCGGGGACTGCCGACGGCCATCGCCAATGCCCTGGTCGACGACCAGGCGAACAAATAGAGAGACGAAGGCAAAACATGTACTCACGCATCGCCGGCACGGGTTCCTATCTGCCGGAGCAGGTCGTCACCAACTTCGATCTCGAGAAGAAAATGGATACCACCGACGAGTGGATCCGCACCCGCACGGGCATCGAGCGCCGCCACATCGCGGCGCCGGGTCAAACTACCGTCGACCTGGCGGAGATCGCCGCGCGCCGCGCGATCGAGGCCGCCGGCGTCACGCCCGCGGAGATCGACTTCATCGTGTTCGGCACCACGACGCCGGACCTCGTGTTCCCGAACTGCGCGGTGCTGCTGCAGGAGCGCCTGGGCGCGCGCGGCTGCCCGGCGTTCTCGGTGGAGACGGCCTGCAGTGGATTCATCTACGCGCTGTCGATCGCCGACAAGTTCATCAAGGTGGGCGAGGCCAAGTGCGCGCTGGTGATCGGCGCGGAGACACTTTCGCGCATCACCAACTGGAACGATCGCAGCACCGCGGTGCTGTTCGCCGACGGCGCCGGCGCCGTGGTGCTCAAGCCTTCGGCCGAGCCCGGCGTCATGAGCACGCACCTGCATGCGGACGGCGGGTACAAGGACCTGCTGTACGTCGAGAGCGGCGTGTCGAAGGGATTCAAGATCGATCCGTCGACCAACCAGGTCGACATCGGGATCAAGATGGCGGGCAGCGAAGTGTTCAAGGTCGCCGTGCAGAAG
>JAEZCR010000298.1 GCA_023433465.1 Pseudomonadota bacterium
ATCGCGCACTCGCCGCGCTCGCGCCGCTGGGGCCCCGCTTCGCGCACCTGGCTGAATTCGCGCACTTCCTCGTCGCGCGCGTGAATTGAGCGCGTGTAAACTCCCACCGCAATGTCCCATGCTTCCGACGCATTTCCGCTGCTGCGCACGCTCGATTCGCCCGCGGATCTGCGTGCTCAACCCGACGGCAGGCTCCCCGAGATCTGCAACGAACTACGGGAATACCTGATCCGCAGCGTCGCGACTCGCGGCGGGCACTTCGCGGCGGGACTCGGCACGGTCGAACTCACGGTCGCGCTGCACTACGTTTTCGACACCCCCCACGACCGACTCGTCTGGGACGTCGGTCACCAGGCCTACCCCCACAAGGTGCTGACCGGACGGCGCGAGCGGCTCGACACCATCAAGCAAAGCGGTGGCCTCGCGCCCTTTCCGTCACGCGCGGAAAGTGAATACGACACGTTCGGCGTCGGGCACTCGAGCACGTCGATCTCGGCCGCGCTCGGCATGGCGGTGGCCGCCGAGCTGACACATGATCCGCGCAAGGTCGTCGCGATCATCGGCGACGGCGCCATCACCGGCGGCATGGCCTGGGAGGCGCTGCTCAACGCCGGCGCGCGCAGGACCAACCTGCTGGTCGTGCTCAACGACAACGACATGTCGATCTCCGAGAACGTCGGCGCGTTGTCCAACTACTTCGCGAAAGTGCTGTCCGGCCGCATGTATTCGACGCTGCGCTCGGGCGGCAAGAAGATGCTGAAGCAGATGCCCACGATGTGGGAGCTGGCGCGACGGTCCGAGGAAATGATGAAGGGCATGGTGTTGCCCGGCACTATCTTCGAAGAGCTCGGGTTCAACTACATCGGTCCGATGAACGGGCACGACATCAAGGAGCTCGTGACCACGCTGCGCAACATGCGCCACCTCAACGGGCCGCAGCTGCTGCACGTGGTGACGCGCAAGGGCAAAGGTTACGCGCCCGCCGAGGCGGATCCGATCAAGTGGCACGGCCCGGGGCCGTTCGATCCGGCCAGCGGCACCATCTTCAAGGAAAAGGCGCAGGGTCCTTCCTACTCGCAGGTGTTCGGCCAGTGGCTGTGCGACATGGCCGCGCGCGACGAACGCATCGTCGCGATCACGCCCGCGATGCGCGAGGGCTCCGGGCTGGTCGAGTACTCGAAGAAATTTCCGCAGCGTTATTTCGACGTCGCCATCGCCGAGCAACACGCCGTGACGTTCGCGGCCGGCCTCGCGTGCGAGGGTCTGAAGCCCGTGGTGGCTATCTACTCGACCTTCCTGCAGCGCGCCTACGACCAGCTCATCCACGACGTGGCGCTGCAGAACCTGCCGGTCGTGTTCGCGCTCGATCGCGCGGGCCTCGTCGGCGGCGACGGCGCGACTCACCAGGGCTCGTACGATCATTCGTTCCTGCGTTGCATCCCGAACATCGTCGTCATGGCTCCGGCCGACGAGAACGAGTGCCGGCAGATGCTCTACACCGCGACCACCCTGCCCGGCCCATCCGCGGTCCGTTATCCGCGCGGCCAGGGTCCGGGTGTCACACCCGTCGCCGAAATGACGGCGCTGCCCGTGGGCAAGGCACAGCTGCGCCGCGAGGGCCGCGGCGGCCTGCTGATTCTCGCCTTCGGGTCACTCGTGAAATCCGCGGAGATCATCGGCGAGCGCCTCGACGCGACGGTCGTCAACATGCGCTTCGTGAAGCCGCTCGACGAAGAGCTCGTGCTGCGGCTCGCCGAACAACACACGGCGCTGGTCACGATCGAGGAGAACGCCATCGCCGGCGGCGCGGGTTCCGCCGTCCTCGAGCTGCTCGCGACCTGCGGCGTGCAACTACCCACGCTCACGCTCGGCATTCCCGACCGCTTCGTCGAGCACGGGTCGCGCGAGGACTGCCTGGTCCAGGCCGAGCTCGATCTACCCAGTCTCGAGAGCGCGGTCCGCCGCTGGTGGGAACAGCAGTCCGTGTCCGGGCTGCAGGCGGCGGCCGGGACATAATTTTTCGACTTCGGGGCCCGTTTCAGGCGCCCGCGGGAACATTTCCGCCGTATCGCCCTTATGAGGGGTTGATCGATCCGCGAAAGCCCGCAAACTGTGAGCCTTCAATTCCGACCCGTATTTCAGGCCTCCCCATGAACACTGCTGCTGCACCACAGGCGCGCGTCGTCGCCGTCGAAGACGTCCAGAACCGCGCCGACACGCGCCGGATTCCGATCAACCAGGTCGGCATCAAGGACATCAATCATCCGGTGCGTGTCAAGGATCGTTCGGTGGGCGAGCAGCACACGGTCGCCAACTTCAACATGTACGTGAACCTGCCTCACAACTTCAAGGGCACGCACATGTCGCGCTTCGTCGAGATCCTGCATCGCGAGCGCGAGATCTCGGTCGAGTCGTTCGGCAGCCTGCTCGCCGAGATGACGGAGCGCCTCGAAGCGGACTCCGGGCACATCGAGATGTCGTTCCCGTATTTCGTGATGAAGAAGGCGCCGATCTCGGGCGTCGAGAGCTACATGGATTACCACGCCACGCTCACGGGCAAACGCGTGAAAGACGTGACCGAAATGTGGGTGAAGGTCGTCGTCCCGGTGACGAGCCTGTGTCCCTGCTCGAAGAAGATCTCCGAGCGCGGCGCCCACAACCAGCGATCGCACGTCACGATCTCCGCGAAGCTGCGCGAGCACATGTGGATAGAGGAGCTCATCGAGATCGCGGAGTCGGAAGCCTCGTGCGAGCTGTACGGCATCCTCAAGCGCCCCGACGAGAAGTACGTGACCGAGCGCGCCTACGACAATCCGAAATTCGTCGAGGACATGGTGCGCGACGTGGCCGTGCGGCTGAACGACGAGCCGCGCATCGGCGCATACGTGGTGGAATCGGAGAACTTCGAGTCCATCCACAATCACTCCGCCTACGCGCTGATCGAGCGCGACAAGGACGCGGAAACCCGTAGCGCGTGACGCCGGCCTGCTCGGCAGGCGCGCGAACCCCGTCACATTTCGGCCGCCCGCCACGAGTTCGTCATCGCGGGCGAGAAACCCGTTCCGCCGCGCGCGGCACACATGGGCTGCAATCCATGGATCGGATCGGGGAACTGGATGGCCAGGCGAGCGACAACGGAATACCTGCGCAAGTTACTGCCGTGGATCGCCGCTGTCGCGTTCCTGGCGCCGCCCTGCCTCGCCGGCTCGGTCGCGATCGAGGCGCTGCGACGCGACGGCAAACCACTGATCGGCGCCGTAGTGCTGCTGGAAGCTGTATCGCCCGCCCAGCCGCCGGCGGTTCCCGTCGAGGCGGTCATGGACCAGGTCCATCTCGCCTTCGCGCCGGACGTGCTCGTGCTGCCGGTGCGCTCGAGCGTTCAGTTCCCCAACAGCGATGAAGTGAGTCACCAGGTCTATTCGTTCTCGAGCGCGCGCTCCTTCCAGCTGCCGCTGTATCGCGGCAAGCCCTATCCACCGGTGACGTTCGAGAAGCCGGGCATCATCACGCTCGGCTGCAACATCCACGACAACATGATCGCGTACATCGTGGTCACGGAGGCGCCCTGGTTCGGGCGCACGGACGACCGCGGTAGTTGGATCGCCGACGACGTGCCCGCGGGCCGTTACCGGCTGCGGATCTGGCATCCGCTGATGAACGAGCCTGAAGACAAGGGCCGCATCGTCGAAGTCGGCGGACAGCCCGTCAGCGCGACCATCAAGCTCACCCGCTCGCTCAAGCCGGCGCCGCTCTCGGATCGTCCGCACTCATGGGAATACTGAAGGGCATGCGCATCGCGGGACTGATCGCGCTCCGGCTCCTGGTGTGCGCGGTGAGCACGGCGTCCCTCGCGGGCGAGTGGCAGCTCGGACTCGATCTGCGCGCCATCCATTCGGATGGGCGCGAATCATTCCTCGACAACGGCCAGGGCAAGCTGCGTTTCGACGAGGATCACCAGGGCATCCGGCTCGGACGCCTGCGCGCCGCGTGGAACCAGCCGATCGGCGATACCTTCGCCGCACACGTGGAGGCCTCGGCCTGGGACGGCGACGACAAGAATCCCATCGACCTGACCGAGGCGTATTTCGAGTATCGGCCGGTGCCGCGCGCGGGCTTCAGGAGCCGCGTCCGCCTGGGCGCCTTCTATCCACCCATGTCCCTCGAGAGCCGCGCGCTCGGCTGGGAAACCCCGTACACGATCACGCCTTCCGCGATCGGCAGTTGGATCGGCGAGGAGATCCGCGCGATCGGCCTCGAAGGCCAGGTCGACTGGTTAGGCACTCGCCGCGGGCACGATTTCGACCTGCGGCTCACGGCCGCGCTGTTCGGCTGGAACGATCCCGCCGGCACGATGATCGGCGCGCATGGCTTCGCGATGCACGACCGGCAGACGACGCTGTTCGGCCGCGTCGGCGCGCCGCAGCCGGACCTCGAAAAAGCGAAGAAAGAGCTGTTCCACGAGATCGACGGGCGCCCGGGGTATTACCTCGGCGCTCAGGCGCGTTACCTCGATCGCGCCGTGCTCGACCTGCTCCACTACGACAACCGCGCGGATCCGGCGGCGCGGGCGCCCGGGATCCGCGATCTCGCGTGGTACACCGAGTTCGATGCCGCGGCGCTGCGCATCGAAACCGGCGGCGGCTGGACCGTCATCGTCCAGGCGCTCGAAGGTCACACGGCCATCAATCCGTTCCGGCTGCTCGAGTGGAAGTTCGAGTCGCGATCCGCACTCGCCGCGCGGCGCTTCGGCCATCACATGATCGCCGCGCGCTACGACATCTTCGAAGTCGTGTACGACGACCGGCCGACCTGGGCGGGCAGCGAGGACGGCCATGCGTGGACCGTCGCGTACAGCGTCGACCGCGGCGATCGCTGGCGTTTCGCGCTGGAATGGCTGCGTGTCACGAGTGACGTGCCGGAGCGCGCCGCGACGCTGGGCGAACCCGCGCTCGCCACCGAATCGAAACTCGAGCTATCCGCGCGATATCTCTTGAGCGGCCGCTTCTGAATTTCCCCCGCGGTCGCGACGCGATCGCCTTCCCGTGAAAATTCAGCGACCTAGGGACACGCAAGCCGTCGACTGACAGGCCCGTAATTTCGCGCATGGTGGAGAGCACCCGGGGACCGCGCGCTATGTTCGAGCGGAAATATCCCGCGCGGTGCATACGGGAAGGAGCCAGGACCATGAGCGCGAATCCAAAGACAGTCGAAGCCGGGCTTGCCCCGTTCAAGTTGCTCATCGACGGCAGACTGGTCGGGGGAGCGTCCTCGATGGACGTGATCAACCCGGCCACCGGCAAACCCTTCATCCAATGCCCGCGCGCCGACAGCGCCCAGCTCAACGAGGCGGTCGCGGCCGCGAAGGCCGCCTTTCCCGCGTGGTCGCGCAAGTCGTGGAGCGAGCGGCGCGAATTGCTGCTGGCGTTGGCCGACGCGCTCACGAAGCGCCAGGACGAGTTCGCGAAGCTCATGACGCTCGAACAGGGCAAGCCGCTTTCGCAGGCGGGATTCGAGATCGGCGGCGCGATCGCGATGCTCACGACCTTCGCGGAAATGAAGATGGAGCCGAAGGTGCTGCGCGAGGACGCCACGCAGAAGATCGTGCAGCTGCGCACGCCACTCGGCGTGGTCGCGGCGATCACGCCGTGGAACTTCCCGATGATCCTGCTGATGATCAAGCTCGCGCCCGCGCTGCTGTCCGGCAATACGGTGGTCGCGAAACCCGCGCCGACCACCCCCCTCACTACCCTGCTGTTCGGCGAACTCGCCTCGAAGATCCTGCCGCCCGGCGTTCTCAACGTGATCACGGACCAGAACGATCTCGGCGGCGCGCTCACGCAGCATCCCGACGTCGCGAAAGTCGCGTTCACCGGTTCGACGGCCACCGGCCGCAAGGTCATGGCGAGCGTCGCGAACACGTTGAAGCGCATCACGCTCGAGCTCGGCGGCAACGACGCCGCCATCATCCTGCCCGGCACGAGCGCGAAGGAGATCGCGCCCAGGATCTTCATGGGCGCGATGATCAACGCCGGCCAGGTGTGCCTCGCGATCAAACGCGTATACGCGCACGAGTCCATCTACGACGAACTGTGCGACGAACTCGCGCGGCTCGCGAACGAGGCGGTCGTGGGCGACGGCATGGACCCGAACACGTTCATCGGTCCCGTGCAGAACAAGGCGCAGTTCGAGAAGGTGAAGGAGTTCATCGCCGACGCGCATGCGCGCGGCAAGGTCATCGCGGGCGGCAAGGTACTCGAGCGTGACGGGTATTTCATCGCGCCGACCATCGTGCGCGACATTCCCGACGACGCGCGCCTCGTGCGCGAGGAACAGTTCGGCCCCGTCACCCCGGTGATGAAATACAAGGACGTCGACGAAGCCCTCGCGCGTGCCAACAGCACCGAGTACGGCCTCGGCGGCACCGTATGGGGCTCGGACCTCGACGCCGCCTACGCCGTCGCCGCGAAGATGGAATCGGGCACGGTGTGGGTCAACAAGCATCTCGACCTGCCGCCCGACGTGCCGTTCGCGGGCGCCAAGCAATCCGGCATCGGCGCCGAGATGGGCCACGAGGGCCTCGAAGAGTTCACGCAGCCCAAAGTCATCAACCTGGCGAAAGCCTGATCTCCTCCGCTGCGGATCCGGGCGCCGGACGTCGCTGACGTCCGGCGCTCGTGTTTTCGGCTGGCGATGTTCCGCGATAGATAGATAGTCGGCGACATCTATACAATCGCGCACCGAATCCTCCGGAGCACCCACATGAATCCACGATTCCCGGGCGGGCGTTTCGCGCTCCGGGCCGCCGTCCTGCTCGCGAGCGCCGCAGCATCACCTGTCTTGGCCGACCCCGTTCTGGCCGAAGACGCGGCGCTGCGCGCCGAGATCGAGACGCTGCGCAGCTCCATCGAGGCTCAGCGCGCGCAACTCGCCGCGCAGGCCGCGTTGCTCGAGCAGCAGCAGAAACAGCTCGAAGCGCTCACGCAACGGCTCGATCAGCCCGAGCCTGCGCCGCAGGAAGGCGCGAAAGTCACGCTCGCCAACGCGCGCCCCACGATCACGGCCGCGGATGGCGGCATGTCGATCGCGCTGCGCGCCAACGTGCAGCTCGACGGCGCGATGTACGGCGAGAGCCCCGCCGGTCCGCTTGCGGCAGATTTCCGCCGCGGCTCGGTCGGCGGCACACCGAATCGCGAGAACGCCGGCGCCCGCGATTTCTCGGACGGTTTCTACTTCCGCCGGGCGCGCTTCGGCGTCGAGGGGAAGTTCGCGCAGAACTTCAATTACCGGTTGCTGCTCGAGCTCGGCGGTGGCGGCGGCACCGAGGGACCGACCCGCATCAACGACGCCTGGATCGCGTACACCGGACTCGCTCCTTTCGCGATCCAGATCGGCGCGTTCTCGCCGCCCTCCAACATGGATGACGGCACGTCGCCCGAGGACATCGCGTTCCTCGAGCGCGCCAGCGCCTCGGAACTTTCGCGCTCCCTGGGAGGCGCCGACGGTCGCATCGGTATGGGCGTGCGCGGCAGCGGCGCGCGCTGGATGAGCGCGTTCACCCTGACGAACCGCACGGTCAGCGACGCGGAAGTCTTCGATTCCCAGTTCGCGGCCGTCGCGCGTGCAGGCTTCCTCGTCGCGACGGGCTCCGACTACAACGTGCACGCCGGATTCTCGGGCACGTACGTGATCTCGCCGCCGGACCAGGGCGCGGACGCGACCCTGCGCCATCCGATGCGCTTTCGCGACCGGCCCGAGATCCGCGTCGACAGTACGCGGCTCATCGACACGGGATCCATCGACGCGGCGCACGCGAGCGTGCTCGGCGTCGAGTTCGGCGCCAACTGGAAAAATCTCTACCTACAAGGCGAGCACTTCTGGTTCGACGTCGAACGCCGCGACCCCACGACGCTCGGCGATCCGTCGTTCACCGGTTACTACGTGCAGGGAAGCTGGGTGCTGACCGGCGAGCATCGCCGCTACAACCCGGCGACGGGTTCATTCCAGAATCCGCGCCCGAAGACACCCTTCGCCGCCAACGGCGGTTCCGGTGCGTGGGAGCTCGCGGCGCGTTACAGCCGCATGGATCTCGACCACGATGAAGGCCTGGAGGGCAGCGCGGCCGATCCCGGCAGCGTGCGCGGCGGCGAGCAGTCGATCCTCACTCTCGGCGTCAACTGGTACGTCAACGCCAACTTCAAGGTGATGATGAACTATCTATTGATCGACGTGGACCGGCTGAATCCGGCGGGTCCGGGCAACCCGCAGCCCTTCGGCGCGCCGCCCAATACGCCGCCGATCGGCGTGGAGATCGGGCAGGACCTCGACGTCTTCGCGCTGAGGACGCAGTACAGTTTCTAGGGTAGCGTCGGCTGCGTGCCGCTGACCGCGGTGTCGTTGCCCTGCAGGCGCGAGATCAGCGCGCGCAGGAAGACGCGATTGAAGCGCAGCTGGCACGCCGCGGACACCTGCTCGAGCAGCGTCGAGCTCACGCGCAACACCGACACGGGTGTCTCCGCCTTGATGGTGGCGGTGCGGCGCGCGCCGCGCACGTAGCTGGTCTCGCCGAAGCAGTCGCCGCTCTCGATCGCGCCGAGCGTCTTGCCGTGGCGCTGAACCATGCAGCGGCCGTTGACGAGGATGTAGAAGCGGTCGTCCATCTCGCCTTCCTTCACGATCTCCTCGCCCGCCGGGTAATCGGTCATGGTGCTGGCGCGCAGCACCTCCCAGATCTCGGCATGGGAGAATTCGTGGAAGAAGCGCAGCCGGCGCAGCACGTCGAACTGCTCCTGCTGATCGATGCGCGCGTTCTGCTCGCGCAGCCGCTGATGGACGCGAGTCAGTTCCGCGGCGAAATCCGCGCCCGACTTCTGGCGCTTGTCGGGCGACTTCATCATCGCCGTGACGACGATCTGCTCGAGCTCCTCGGGCACGTCCTTGCGGTGCGTGAGGATCGGCGGCGGCGTGGCGTAGACGATCTGGTGCAGCAGTTTGACCAGGTTGCCGGCGCGGAACGGCCGCACGCCGGTCAGCAGTTCATACATCACCGCGCCGAGCGAATACAGGTCCGAGTGATGCGTGAGCTCGAGGCTCTGTACCTGCTCGGGCGACATGTACGAGGGCGACCCCGCAATGCCCTCGATGCGCGAGATTTCGGAATCGGCGACCAGCGCGATGCCGAAGTCGATGATGCGCACGTCGGAATCCTGCGTGAGCATGATGTTCGACGGCTTGATATCGCGGTGGATCACGCCGCGCGTATGAGCGTAGTGCAGCGCCTTGGCGCACTTGAACATGATCTCCACGACGTCGTCGATGCGCAGCAGGTTGTCCGGCCTGCAGTAGGCAGAGAGCGTCCGCGCTCCGTGCACGTGTTCGGTGACGATGTAGCAGCGCCCGTTCTCTTCGCCCGCGTCGTAGATGGGCAGGATATGCGGATGCTGCAGCATGCCGACCATGTGCGCTTCCGACAGGAACATCTTGCGGGAGATCTTGGCGCGCTCGTCCGCCTGATCCGGGTCCATGTTGTAGACCTTGATCGCGACGTCGCGGCCGTAATAGGGATCGTGCGATAGATAGACCGTACCGGTGGAACCCCGGCCTACCTCGTTGATGATTACATATTTTCCGATGCGGTCCGGAGCGCGGTTCTCCAGGATCTTCTGCGCCTGCGCTTCGGTGCCAGTTCCGGTCGTTGTGGCTTGCAGCGGCATTTTTCTCGACGTGAGCGATGCGCCGGCGCAGGTCCTCCGCGCCATCGCAGTCGCATGTAAAGGTGCCGGCAGAATACGGCCGTGGGCTGCGCGGGGGTGTGACCCGCTTCAAGGGATCACCGGAGGGGACTCACGGCTCAGCGCGCGAAATGGTCGAATCCGGCTCCCGAGACCTGCATCACACCCGCGCGCGAGAAAACCCTGACGCCTTTTCCCGATATGAGGCTGCCGATGCGTGTCACGGGGCCTAACCCCTGCGCGACCGCCTGCGTCATCGCGCCAAGTCTCGCGAGCGGGACAGTGAAGAGTAGTTCGTAGTCGTCGCCGCCCGTGAGGGCGTATTCGCGTGCGATCTCCCGGCCCACCGCGTTCGACAGTGCATCCGAGATCGGCAGGGACGCGGCATCGATCTGCGCGCCGCATCCACTGGCCTCGCAGAGTTTTTCGAGGTCGCCGCCGAGGCCATCCGAGACATCGATGCACGCGCTCGCGAGGCCGCGCAGCGCGAGGCCCACCTCGCAGCGCGGCGTGGGGAACAGGAAGCGGTCGCGCAGGATCTGCGCGGAGATCGGATCGGCGACGTGCAACCGGCCCTGCTCCAGCCCGAGTCCCGCCGCCGCATCGCCCGGAGATCCCGTCACGAAAATCGCGTCACCGGGCTGTCCGCCCCCACGCTCGAGCGCGACGCCGATCGGCACGATCCCCATGAGCGTCACCGTTACGGACAGCGGTCCGCGAGTCGTGTCGCCGCCGATCAGCGCGACTCCGTGCCGGCGACACAGATCGCCCGCGGCGCGCGCGAATTCGTCCAGCCACTCGTCGTCGCGCTCCGGCATCGTGAGCGCGAGCAATGCCCAGGCCGGCTCCGCGCCCATGGCCGCCATGTCCGACAGATTGACCGCGAATGACCGATGTCCCACGGAGGCGGCAGGACTCCCGACCGGAAAGTGCACGGCCTCGACCAGTGAATCGGTGGCCACGACGATTTCACGAGACGCGGGTGGCATGATCACCGCGCCATCGTCACCCACACCGATGCGGACATCGTTTCGGCTCGCGCCGAGCCGCGCGAAGTATTTCCCAATTACTTCAAATTCGGATTGCATGATGGACGGCGTCGCTTCGACGCCGTGACGAGCGGCGCGCAGCGCCTGGCAATCGGCGCGTGAGCGCCTGGCTAGTGTTCCAGGGGACGTAGTTCACGGGCGGCTTTGTCCAATACCGCGTTCACGAACTTGTGGCTGTCCGTCGCGCCGAAGCGCTTCGCGAGACCGACGGCCTCGTTGATGACCACGCGGTACGGCACGTCCGGCGCGGCCTTGAGCTCGTGCGCGCCCACCCACAACACGGCGTGCTCCACCGGGTCGAGCTCGGCGGGCTTGCGATCCATCCAGCCGGCGAGCGAGGTGTCGAGCGCCTCACTACCCGTGCAGATGTCCGTGATGAGCTTGTTGAAGTACCCGCGGTCCGCCTTGCGCATGTCCTCGTCGACGGCGAACTCGTTCACGACGTCCTGCCACGGACTTTCGTTGATCTGCCAGCGGTAGAGGGCCTGCACGGCGAGCTTGCGCGCGACGGCGCGCCGCGCCGAGGCCGGATTGATTCCGTTGCCGCGCGACATCAGCGGCGACCCTTCTTCGTGGCGGGCTTGCGCTTCGCGCGCGCCCCGGGCTTCGCGCCGAATGGCGCGAGTAGTTCGATCATCTCGAGCGCCGCTTCCATCGACTCACCACCCTTGTTCATGCGATCGGGCGCCGCGCGCTCCTCGGCCTGCGCCTCGGTCTCGGTCGTGAGCACGCCGAAGATCACCGGCACGCCGGTGGCGAGTCCCGCATCCATGATGCCGCGCGCGCATTCTCCCGCGACGTATTCGAAATGCGGTGTATCGCCGCGGACCACGCAGCCGAGGGCGATCACGGCCTGGTATTCACCGCTCGCGGCGAACTTGAGCGCGGCCAGTGGCAACTCGAACGCTCCCGGTACTCGCTGCACGATGAGGCCTTCTTCACCACCGCCATGCGCGCTCCAGGCGCGCGTCGCGCCGTCGATGAGCTGGTCGACCAGCTTCGCATTGAAGCGGGCCGCGACGATGGCGACACGCCAGTCGCTGGCGTCGAATCGCGTTTCGTTGGGTCGGGAGCCGGTCATGGGCGCGGGAGTATAGCGGGGCTCATTCCGCGACGTAGCCCACGATCTCGAGGCCGAAGGCCGAGATGCCCTGGAGCTGTTTGGGCGTCGAGAGTACCTGCATGCGCGTGACGCCGAGGTCCTTGAGGATCTGCGCGCCGATGCCGTACGTGCGCAGAACCTGCGGGGGCGCATCCGCGGACGCCGGCTCGGGCCGTTCGCCCAGCGCGGCCACCGCGTCGGCGAGCTCGCGCGGGCTCGAGTGATCGCGCAACACGATCACGATGCCGTAGTTGGACTGCGCCACCTTCCGCATCGCGTCGTGCAGGGTCCACGTGCGGCCGCGGCCCTGCACGCCGACGAGGTCCGAAAGTGTATCGATGGGATGCACGCGCACGAGCGGCGGGCGCGACGGATCGAGCTCGCCGCGCACCAGCGCGAGGTGCACGTCGCGGTGCACGTGATCCTCGTAGGCCAGCAGCTTGAACTCGCCGAACTCGGTGTTCACCGACTGCTCGGCGATGCGTTCGACCGAGCGTTCCTGGCGCAACCGGTAGCGGATCAGGTCCGCGATCGTGCCGATCTTGAGGTTGTGTTTTTCCGCGAAGGCCTCGAGGTCGGGGCGCCGCGCCATCGTGCCGTCGTCGTTCATGATCTCGACGATCACCGCGGACGAATCGAAACCCGCGAGACGTGCGAGATCGCAACCCGCCTCCGTGTGCCCCGCGCGAGTGAGCACGCCGCCGGGCTGCGCCATCACGGGAAAGATGTGTCCGGGCTGGCGGAGGTCCTCCGGTTTCGCGTCCGGCTTCACGGCCGTGATGATGGTGTGCGCGCGGTCGTGCGCGGAGATGCCGGTGGTCACGCCCTCCGCCGCTTCGATCGACAACGTGAAGTTGGTGCGATGTTCGCGGTGCGTCTCGCTCACCATGAGCGGCAGGCGCAGCTGCCGGCAGCGCTCCGCCGTCAGCGTGAGACAGATGAGGCCGCGGCCGAAGCGCGCCATGAAGTTGACGTCCTCCGCCCTCACCTTCTGCGCCGCCATGACGAGATCGCCCTCGTTCTCGCGATCCTCGTCATCCATGATTACGACCATGCGCCCGGCGGCGATGTCGGCGAGGATTTCCTCGATGCTGTTGAGCGGCTTCATGGGGCGGAGGATAGTCGCTCCGCGTAGCGCGCGAGCAGGTCGATCTCGAGATTGAGCTTCGCGCCCGGCGCGAGCTGGTGAAGCGTCGTCACCTCGAGCGTGTGCGGGATCAGGTTGATCGAGAACGAGCTGCCGTTCACCTCGTTCACCGTGAGGCTCACGCCGTCGAGCGTCACCGAGCCCTTGCGCGCGATGTAGCGCGCGAGCTCGCGCGGGGCGCTGAGCTCCACGCGCAGCGATCTCGCGTCGCGACCTGTACTCGTGACTTCCGCGATGCCGTCCACGTGACCGGAGACCCAGTGGCCGCCCACGGCGTCGCCGGCCCGCAGGGCGGGTTCGAGGTTGACCCGCGCGCCGGGCTGTTTCGAGCCCAGGTTGGTCACCCGCAACGTCTCACCGGACACGTCCGCGAAGAAGGAGTCCGCGCCGAGCTGCGCGACCGTCAGGCACACGCCATCGACGCTGACGCTGGCGCCCGGCTGCAGGCGCTCGACCGGCAGGGAGCCGAATTCGACCTCGAGGCGCTGATCTCCGCCTTGTTGAGTGGCAGCACGGATGCGACCGACCTCCTGTACCAGGCCAGTGAACACGATCTGGAAACCTCGATGACCCACACGCCGGAATCCGACGTGAGTGGATGATACCGAACACGAGGTTCCCGCGTCGGTGCCGGATGGAAGATCGCCGAGTTGGCGGGTTGTGCACCCCAACTCGGCGATTTCTCGCCCGGCACCGACCCTTGCTAGCTAGTAGCGCCAGGTCAGGCCGACCTTGACCTGCTGGAAGTCGGGAGTTCCATCCGCGTTGGACAGATCGATCCAGTGGATTTCCCAGGATCCGCGAAACGACAGTGAATCGGTCAGGTCCCAGCGCAGTCCCAGGCCGCCGCTGTACCGGAAGCCGTCCACGGATTTCGTGTTCTGGTAGGGCGCGCAGATCTGGCCCCACCACGGATCCCACCAGCAGCCGATGGAAACCGAGCCGGTCGGGATGTTGGTGTCGATCCAGCTCCAGCCGAGTCCGGCCGAGAGGAACGGCGTCACCGGGCCGTCCATGAAGTTGTAGACGCCCTTCGCCATGAGCGTGAAGGACTCCATGGTGCCCGATATCGCGAGAGCCCCGGGCAGGTCCGCCCTGACGAGGTTCGCGTCGTAGTCGACATCCGACCAGTCGATCGTGGTCTGCAGCTCGAAATTGGGATTGAAGCGATAGCCGAAGCTGACCGCGAACCCCCAGGCGCCGCCCCCGTCCACGACGGAGCCGCCCTCGAAGTCGACCTCGTCACCCAGCAGATAGTTGACGTCGAAGCCGAATTCCCAGCCGGTGTCGCGGTCCTGCGCGAGGATGGGGGTCGAGAGGAACGCACTCAGCGCGATGGTAGTTAGAAGGAACTTTCCACGGACACGCATCGAAGCCTCCTTGGCATTACGTGAAGACGCGGTGTTGCTCCCTCACCACCTCAGGAAGGCGATTCTTGTTGGGCCGGCCCTCTCGACAAATGGGACCTAGGTTGGATGTGCCCGCGTCACGCCTTTCGGCCGCGGGACGATCAGGGGGACGCGCGTGTCAACGCGGGATGCGCAAGCGTAGGCGGATATCGGGACCGATCTGCTTCGATTCGCACAACTCGAAGCGCCGCGCGGCCGCGATGCGCGTGATGGGCGGAAGGGTAGTAAGGGGTCGCGCGTTCGATCCCAGCAACACCGGCGCGAGATACAGCAACCATTCGTCGACCAGGCCGGCCGCGAGCAATGCGCCCGCGAGCTTCGGTCCGCATTCCACCAGCACGTCGTTGATCTCGAGCTCCGCGAGGCGCGCGAACACGCGGCGCAGATCGAGATGTCCGCGCGCGATACGAACGCGTTCGACACGTGCGGCGCCGAGATACTCGTCTTTATCGCCCGCCGCGGCCTTGCCGCGGATCCTGGCACCCGCCCGTCCGGCGGCGAACATCACCACTTCGCCCGGCGGCGCGAGAATGCGCGCGTTCTTCTTCACGCGGCGGCGCCGATCGAGCACCACGCGCAGCGGCTGACGCGGAGACTCGATGCGCACGTCGAGTCGTGGATCATCGGCAATGACGGTGGCGGCACTCGTGAGAATCGCCCCACTCTGCGCGCGCCAGTGCTGCACGTCGGCGCGCGACTCCTCGCTCGTGATCCACTTGCTCCTGCCGTTCGCGAGCGCCGTGCGTCCGTCGAGACTGGCCGCGGACTTCAGACGCACGAAGGGCCGGCCTTCGCGCATGCGCATCATGAATCCCGCGTTGAGCTCCTCTGCATCGCGTTCGAGCAGGCCGGATTCGACGACGACGCCGGCCGCGCGCAGCCGCGCGGCGCCACTGCCATTCACACGAGGATTCGGGTCGCCGACGGCGTACACCACGCGCCGCACGCCCGCGGCCAGCAAGGCGTCGACGCAGGGCGGCGTCCGTCCATGATGATTACAGGGTTCGAGCGTGACATAGGCGGTCGCTCCGCGAGCGCGTTCACCCGCGTCGCGAATCGCGTGCGGCTCGGCGTGCGGCTGTCCCGGCCGCTCGTGCCAGCCCTCGCCGATGATTTCACCGTCGCGCGCCAGCACGGCGCCGACGCGCGGATTCGGCGCCGTCGAATACAGCCCGCGCTCCGCGAGTTCGAGCGCGCGCCGCATTGCGGCTTCGTCAAAGGCGCTGAACTTCACTTGCGCTCCTTCTTCTTCGGCGGGGCGCCGCCCGGGATGAGTTCGAGCTGATCCTCGCTCGCGAGACGCCCGCGCCGGTGACGCATGCGTTCTATCTCTTCGCGGAAAGCTTCGACATCCTGGAAATGCCGATACACCGAGGCGTAACGCACGTATGCGACCTCGTCGAGCTTGTGCAGCTCTTCCATGACGATTTCGCCGATCTGGCGCGAGGTCACTTCGCGCTCTCCGAGGCTGCGCAGCTTCCGCGTGATGTGCCCTACGGCCTCTTCGATGGCCTCCAGGCTCACCGGGCGTTTCTCGAGCGCCTTGGCGAGTCCGCTGCGCAGCTTGGCCTCATCGAACGGCACGCGGCGCTGATCGCTCTTCACGACCAGCGGCATCACGAGTTCGGCCGTTTCGAAGGTGGTGAAACGCTCGCCGCACTGCAGGCACTCGCGACGCCGGCGGATCTGCGCCCCCTCGGCGGCGAGGCGCGAATCGTTCACCTTCGTCTCTTCATGCCCGCAGAACGGACAGTGCATGACCCGCCCTCAGGTGTGCGTGCGACCCTCAGGGACCGTAGACAGGGTAGCGGCGGCACAACTCGCTCACCGCCGCCCGCGTCTTCTCGATGGCCGCGTCGCTGCCGTTCGCGTCGAGCACGTCGGCGATCCAGTCGGCGATCTGCTCGAACTCTTTTTCCTTGAAGCCGCGCGTGGTGCCGGCCGGCGTGCCGATGCGGATGC
>JAEZCR010000016.1 GCA_023433465.1 Pseudomonadota bacterium
TGAAGCCGATGCCGCCCTTCTGCGTGCGGTTCAACACGATCTTCTCGAGACCGGCGAACGCGCCGCCGCAGATGAACAGGATGTTCGACGTGTCGACCTGCAGGAATTCCTGCTGCGGATGCTTGCGGCCACCCTGCGGCGGCACGGAAGCGATGGTGCCTTCGATGAGCTTGAGCAGCGCCTGCTGCACGCCTTCGCCGGAAACATCGCGCGTGATGGACGGGTTGTCCGATTTGCGCGAGATCTTGTCGATCTCGTCGATGTAAACAATACCGGTCTGCGCCTTCTCGACGTCGTAGTCGCACTTCTGAAGGAGCTTCTGGATGATGTTCTCGACGTCCTCGCCGACGTAACCGGCTTCGGTCAGCGTCGTCGCGTCGGCAATCGTGAACGGAACGTTGAGCAGGCGCGCCAGCGTCTCGGCGAGCAAGGTCTTGCCGCAGCCGGTGGGGCCGATCAGCAGGATGTTGCTCTTGGAAATCTCGACGTCGTCCTTGGCGCGGCCGGACGAACCACCGCGCGTCTGCAGGCGCTTGTAGTGGTTGTACACGGCGACCGAGAGCGTCTTCTTAGCGCGCTCCTGGCCGATGACGTATTCGTCGAGAACCTTCTTGATCTCGGACGGCTTCGGTAGTTTGTCGCGCGCGCGTTCGGCGCGGTCTTCGAGCTCTTCGCGAATGATGTCGTTGCAGAGCTCGACGCATTCGTCACAAACAAAAACAGACGGACCGGCAATCAGCTTTCGAACTTCGTGCTGACTCTTGCCGCAGAAGGAGCAGTACAACAACTTGCCGTCGTCATGCCGTCCGCGAGTGTCCTCGGTCATCGTTGCTCCGCGTGACACTGACCGGACAAGATTGCCCCGTCAGCCATGGTTTCTATATATCACGGGTCCGCACGGCGACAAAGTCACGCCCCGGCGGAACCCGTTGTTTATATGGGATTTGTCGAGAACTGCGAGTCGCTTCGCAATTGCCGTCCCGCCGCTGCCGGGCGTCGGGAATCTTTACGGCGTGGGCCCGGTCGGAGGCGCCACGCGCTTGTCGAGTAACTTATCTACAAGCCCGTAAGCGACTGCCTCAGTCGGACTCATGAAATTGTCACGTTCCGAATCGGCCCGGATCTTGTCCACGGTCTGACCGGTGTGACGGGCAAGAATTTCATTCAGCCGCTCACGGATCTTCAGGATTTCCTGCGCCTGGATGTGGATGTCGCTGGCCTGACCCTGGTACCCGCCGGAGGGCTGGTGAATCATCGCGCGCGAATTGGGCAGCATGAATCGCTTGCCCTTCGCGCCACCGGCGAGCAGTACCGCGCCCATGGAGGCCGCCATGCCGACGCAGATGGTGCTCACGTCCGGCTTGATGAATTGCATGGTGTCGTAGATCGCGAGGCCCGCGCTCACCGAGCCGCCCGGTGAATTGATGTACAGGGCGATGTCCTTCTCGGGGTTTTCCGATTCGAGGAACAACAGCTGCGCCACGATCACGTTGGCCATATAGTCCTCGACCGGACCCACGGCGAACACCACGCGTTCCTTGAGCAGGCGCGAATAGATGTCGTAGGAGCGTTCACCGCGGGCGGTCTGCTCCACGACGATCGGAACCAGGTTCAAGGCGCGCTCGTTCATCGAAATTCTCCTAAATCCTTCGGGCCTGTCTTCAGCTCTCGCTCTTGCCGAACTGCGTGAGGTCCGAGAAGGTTGAGGCCTTGTCGGTAACCTTCGCCTGGCTCAGCACCCAATCGATCGCCTGAGCCTCGAGAACCTGCGACTCTATTTGTCGCATCAGGTCGGGATTTTGCAAGTAGGCACGTCGCACTTCGTCCGGCTTGGAATAGGACGAGGCCACTTCGTTCAGTTTTTCCTGCACGGATTCGCGGCTCACCTTGAGGTTCGAGCTGCGTACCACTTCACCCATGAGCAGGCTCAGCGCGACGCGGCGGCGCGCGGGTTCTTCGAACGGCTCGCGCGGCGGCAGCTGCTTGGCATCGCGAACGCCAGCGCGGCGAAGCATTTCGACCTGCAGTTCCTGGACTGTCTCATCGACCATCTGGCGCGGCAGTTCGAGCGGGTTGGCCTTGTAGAGCCCTTCGAGCACCTGGCTGCGCACTTTCTGGCGGATCGCCTCGTTGAGCTCGCGCTCCATGTTCGCGCGCACTTCACTGCGCAGGCTGTCGAGATTGCCGTCGGCGATTCCGAAGCTCTGCGCAAAGGCTTCATCGAGCAGCGCCGGCTGCTGCTCCTCGACCTTCACGATCTGGATCGCGAAGTGCGCGGTCTTTCCCGCAAGATCCTTGTTCGGATGTTCGGCGGGGAACGTGGCGTTGGTTTCACGCGCATCGCCCGCGCTCGCGCCGACGAGTGCGTCCTCGAATTCCTTCATCACCTGACCGGAGCCGATGGTGATCGTGACGTTCTCGCCGCTGCCGCCTTCGAACGCGACGCCGTCGATCGTGCCCTGGAAGCTGACCGTCACGCGGTCGTTCACGGCCGCGCCGCGGCTCACTTCGTTGAACGCCGGACGCTGCTTGCGCAGCGTGTCGATCATCGTTTCGAGGTCCGCGTCCGTGACGCTGGCGATGGGCCGCTCGATCGAAATGTCCGAGATCGGCTGGAGCTTCACCTCGGGCAGGATTTCGAACACCGCGGCGTACTTGAGATCGCTGCCGGGGCCCATCGCGATAGGCTCGATGCGCGGACCGCCCGCCGGGTTCAGCTTCTCGCGCGCGACGGCTTCCGAGAACGAGGAGCGCATGAGATCGCTCACGACCTCGCCGTGCACCTGCTCGCCGTACTGCTGCCGGATGACGGCGATCGGGGCCTTGCCGGGGCGAAAACCCTTGAGCCGCGCCGTGCGCGAAATCTTGTTCAACCGCTGGGCGACTTCACCGTCGACCTGCGCGGCCGGGATCGCCACCTCGAGACGGCGCTCGAGTCCGCCAGTAGCGGTCACTGAAACCTGCATATCCATTCCTCAACTCGTTTTTTAAGGCTGCGCAATTGGTGCGAAAGGAGAGACTCGAACTCTCACGGGTTGCCCCACTGGAACCTAAATCCAGCGCGTCTACCAGTTCCGCCACTCTCGCCCCCAGGCGCGAGGGGCGCGGATTATATGCCAATCCGGCA
>JAEZCR010000057.1 GCA_023433465.1 Pseudomonadota bacterium
GAGCACGGACAGGTACGCGCGGACGCGTCCCTGCACGTCGTACTGCGCTCGCAAGTAGATGGTGCCGAGTGTCTCGTCGCCCTGGACGACAGGACGAAGCAGCTCGACCCGGCCCTTGTCGATGTAGACGCCGTATTCGGCCATCGGGGCGCGCGGCGGAGGTGCTTCGAATCCGTTGCGTGTGTATAGCGCGAACAGGCTGCCGTCGATGGCATAAAGGGCCGCGGTGTTGATCGAGCCGCGCGCCTGCAGGGCACTGAGGATGCGCTGCGCTCCTTCGGTGTCGTCGAACGAGAGCGCCGGCTGCACGGCGAGCGCGATGATGCCGCCCTCGGTGGAGATGTCGCCGGCCCAGTCCGCGCGGCTGTCCCGCAAGTCGGTGAACAGCAACGCGGCGCCGGCGCTGGCGAGAGCGATCATGGTCGTGACGAGCATGATCAGCATGAGCTTGCCGGCAAGACTGCGACGCGCATAACCGATCGAAGCGAGCGCCCGCCAGAAGCGGCCGCTGCCGGTCTTCGAGTCTTGATCGTGCGAGTGTGCCAAGCGTCCGCATCTTGCCTAAGAAACGGAAATGCGGTCCACTCCGGCCGGCCTTGTCCTACAAGAGCAACCAGGGAGGATCGAGTTGCCGATATCGAAAGTCGGATCGTTGCGATTGCCCGCGGCGCTGCTCCTGCTGCTCATCACTGCCACGCCCGGCGTCGTATGGGCCGCAGACGCGGGGTTTTCGGTGCATGCCGTCAAGGCCGCCTACCTGCACCGATTTGCCTCCTACGTCGAGTGGCCGCAAGACACCGGGGAATCATTCGTCATCGCGGTGGCCGGCGATGAGGCCGTGGCGAACCAGCTTGCGCAACTGCTCCCTGGTTTGACGGTCAGGGGCAGGCCCGCGGTCCTGCGGCGGATCTCCCATGCGCGAGAGCTCGAAGGCGTCCACATCCTGTTCGTCGGCCGCAATGCATTGAGCGGGACTCGCGCGCTGCGCATGGCCGCCACGCGCCTGCCGATCCTGTTGGTGACCGACGTCGAAGATGGGTTTCAGGCGGGAGGCATCATCAATTTTCTCGAGATCGGCCGGAACATCCGGTTCGAGATCTCGCTCACCGCGGCGGACCGAAGTGGATTGCGGATCGATTCCGCGTTGCTATCGGTGGCCGCGCACGTCGAGCGGCGCCCGCAGACCCGCGCCGATTGTCCCGAACCGCGCTTCATGCGCAGCCGCAATTCCTCCTGCTCAATCCGCATGGCGCGCACGGATTCACGGAGGCTGATGTGAAGCTGTTTCTCGCGATCGCATTGAGCATCGTACCGGCCGCGTACGCGCAAAACGTGGCCGATGCCCGTGACCCCCTTACCCAGCTTTCGCGCATGTCTCTCGAAGAGCTCGCGAAGGTCGAGGTCACATCGGTCTCGAAGTCCGCCCAGAGCCTGTCGAGCGCGCCGGCGTCCATCTACGTGATAACGCGCGAGGAGATCCTGCGGCACGGTGTGTTGAGCATTCCCGAGGCCCTGCGTCTCGCGCCGAACATGCAGGTCACGCAATTGACCTCGAGCGAATATTCGAACGGCGCGCGCGGGCTGGCAGGCGCGCCGAACGACCAGAATTTCTCGAACAAGATTCTCATCCTCATCGACGGCCGCAGCGTCTATTCGCCTTTGTTCTCCGGCATCGCGTACGACATGCAGGACGTGCTGATGGACGACATCGATCGCATCGAGGTGATCAGCGGCCCGGGCGCGACGCTGTGGGGCGCCAACGCGATGAACGGCGTGATCAACATCATCACGCGCAAGGCACACGAAACGCAGGGCTTGCTGTTGCGGGCGGACGGCGGCGACGGTGAGCAGGCGATCGGCGCTCGATACGGCGACGACCTGGGAGACCGCGGCGCGTTTCGCGTCTACGCCAAGGCATTCGAGCGAGGCGCGACGGAATTCGCCGATGGCTCGAGCGCGCAGGATGAATGGACCAAGATCCAGGCGGGCTTTCGCTTCGACGGCAAGATCGCGAGCAGCGCGTTCACGTTGCAGGGTGATTACCAGGATGCGAAGCAGAGTTTCGCCGGTGCCCCCGACGTTCCGTTCAGCGGCATGAACCTTCTGGGACGATGGGAACACGCCGGCGAGCGTGTGACCACCCGGCTGCAGATGTACTACGACCGCGTCGACCGCGAGCGACCGCCGAGCGGAATCGCGTTCGACATCGACACCTTCGATTTCGAGTTGCAGCAGAGCGCCGTAGTCGCTAACCACCGGCTCGTCTGGGGTCTCGGCCGTCGCTACAACGACTACCAGACCGTCAACAACGTGCTCGCCTTCGATCCCGACCATCGCACGCTCGAGCTCACGAATGTCTTTCTCCAGGACAGCATCGCGCTCGGCGGCGGGTTCACGCTCACGGCCGGCATCAAGTTCGAGGACAACATCTATTCCGACTGGAGCGTCCTGCCGGACCTGCGGCTCTCGTGGGCACTGAACGAGCGCAACCTGCTGTGGCTCGCGGGATCGCGCGCGATTCGCGCGCCAACCCCGTTCGACGCGGACGTGCAGGAATTCGTCGGGTCGACACTGTTCCTCGAGGGCAATCCGGATTTCGAGACCGAGAAGGTCGATGCCTTCGAAATCGGCTACCGCGGCCATCCGCACGAGAAACTCTCGTTCACGGCGAGCGCGTTCTACAACCGGTACGACGACCTGCGCACGGCCGAGATCACGCCCGTCACGCTGCTGCCGTTGCGTTGGGGGAATCTGATGAAAGGCAGCACCTATGGAATCGAGGCGTGGGCGAATTGGCAGGTCACGCGGTGGTGGCGCCTCTCGCCCGGCCTGCGCACGCTGCAGAAGGATCTCGAATTCAAGGAAGGATCCACGCAGCTTCTCGGGTTGCGCCAAGCGGGCAATGATCCGAAGTCGAACTGGCAGCTCAAGTCATCGATGGATTTCGGATCCCTGACGCTCGATGCGATGTTTCGCCGGGTGGACGAGCTGCCCGATCCCCGCAACGATGCGTACTCCGAGCTCTCGGCGCGTTTCGCATGGCAAGTCAACGAACATTTCGAGATCGCGGTGAAGGGTTTCAATCTACTTAACGAAACACACCGCGAGTACGCCGACCCTACTGGGCGGGAAATCCGGCGCAGCGTGTTGGCCGAAGCGCGCTTCACCTACTGAACGAAAAGTGCGACCTGGCTCACACGCGATTGCTCCAGATTGAGGCGCATTCCTTCCTGGCATTCATAGAATGCGGAGAGGATGAGCGCACAACAACAAGAACGACGCGTCGCCAGGGAACGGCGAACTTCCATCGCGCGCGCCCTCTGGCGGGGAAACTTCGAACGCCGCCGAATTGCACCACGTCGAGGCAACGAGCGACACACGGTCGCAACGGACTGGTTCCACCCCCAGTGGTTGGTCACCACGATCCTGATCCTTCTGCTTTGCGTGGCGGACGCCATCCTGACGCTCACGCTGATTTCGCGCGGCGCGACGGAGATCAATCCCGTCATGGCCCCGTTGGTGACTGGATCGGGTCACGGTTTCGCATTCGTCAAACTGAGCCTCACCATCCTGGGAGTCGTGATCCTGACCACGTTCGCCCGCCTGCGGGTGTTCGGATCGGTAGCCGTGGGCGCGGTCAAATATGCGGTGCTCGCGGGCTATATCGTCCTCGTGGGATATGAGATTTGGCTTTTACGTAACATCCCCCAGTTATAGGCCCTGTTCGCCTTCCGGCAGCGGTCCGGTTCGGCTAACATACCGCCCCCTCATTGATCCAGGACCTTGAGTCCACAAGGATTTTTTCTCGTATGGCCACGAGCCTTCGCGAGCTGTTGGCATCTACGCCGCTGTCCGGCGGCAACGCTCCCTATGTCGAAGCTTTGTACGAACAGTTTCTCTCCGACCCGCAAAGTGTCGAGCCTCGCTGGCGCGACTTCTTCCTGAAGATCCGCCCGGCCGGCGAGCGCGAGCAGATCCACTCGGCGATCCAGGCCGGCATCGCGCAGCGGGCTACGCGCCCGCGAGTCGCCGCCGCCGCACCAGCCGGCGCCGCGCCGAACTCGGACGCCGCCGCGAAGCAGGGCGCCGTGTCGCGTCTCGTGCAGATATACGCGAACCGCGGACATCTCATCGCGAACCTCGATCCGCTGGGTCTCACCAGGCGCGAACGACCGCGGGTCCTCGAGCTCGGCTACTTCGGACTGAGCGAGTCCGACCTCGACACCGAATTCCTCACCGGCGCGCGCCCGACCGAGATCGCGCCGCGCCAGAAACTGCGCGACATCATCGCGCAGCTCGAATACGCGTACTGCGGCACGATCGGCGCGGAGTTCGCGCACGTATCGAACACCGAGGAACGCCTGTGGCTGCAGGACCAGTATCTGGTCGGCCGCCTGACGGGCAAGCTGACCACCGACGAACAGAAGAACATCCTCTGGCAGCTCTCGGCCGCCGAAGGCCTCGAGCGTTACCTGCACACCAAGTACGTCGGCCAGAAGCGTTTCTCGCTGGAAGGCGGCGACTCCCTGATTCCGCTGCTCGATTGCCTGATCCAGCGTGGTGGCGAGCAGGGGATCGAAGAATGCGTGATCGGCATGGCGCATCGCGGGCGGCTCAACGTGCTCGTGAACGTGCTCGGCAAGTCGCCATCCGTGCTGTTCAGCGAATTCGAAGGCAACTACGACACCGCGCACATGCAGGGCTCGGGCGACGTGAAGTACCACAAGGGCTTCTCGGCCGACCTGCGTACGCCGGGCGGCAACGTCCACGTGGCGCTCGCGTTCAACCCCTCGCATCTCGAGGTGGTCAACCCCGTGGTCGAAGGCTCGGTGCGCGCACGCCAGGAGCGGCGCGGCGACACGACCGGGGCCCAGGTTCTGCCGATCCAGATTCACGGCGACGCGGCCTTCGCCGGCCAGGGCGTCGTGATGGAAACGCTGCAGCTCTCGCAGGCTCGTGCGTTCTACACGGGCGGCACCGTGCACATCATCGTGAACAACCAGGTCGGCTTCACGACCTCGGATCCGCGCGACACGCGCTCGACGATGTATTGCGCGGACGTCGCGAAGATGCTCGAGACGCCGATCTTCCACGTGAACGCCGACGATCCGGATGCGGTCGTGTTCGTGACGCGCCTCGCGCTCAAGTACCGCCAGCGGTTCCACAAGGACGTCGTGATCGATCTCGTGTGTTATCGCCGGCACGGTCACAACGAGGCGGACGAGCCGTCCGCCACGCAGCCGGTGATGTACCAGGTCATCCGCAAGCATCCGACGACCCGCAAGATCTACGCCGACCGGCTCGTGGCCGCGGGCGTCCTGAGCGACGCCGATGCGTCGGGTTTCGTGGAGACCTACCGGCAGGGCCTCGACGAGGGGCGGCCGCAGGCGCGTGCGTCACTCGGCATGATCGGCAACAAGTACACGGTCGACTGGACCAAGTACGCCGGCAACGACTGGACCGAACGCGTGCGTGGCCTCGGCGACATGGCGCGCCTGAAGCGACTCGGCGCGGCCATCACGCGTTACCCGTCGAGCATTTCGCTGCATGCGCGTGTGGCGCAGGTCATGGCCAATCGCGTGAAGATGCTGAACGGCGACATGCCGCTCGACTGGGGCTGCGCCGAAACGCTGGCGTACGCGACCATCCTCGAGGAAGGCAACGCGATCCGCCTGACGGGCCAGGACTCCGGGCGTGGTACGTTCTTCCATCGTCACGCGGTACTGCACGACCAGACCACGGGCGAGCGTTACATTCCGCTGCAGCACCTCGCCGAGCGGCAGCCGTCGTTCCAGGTCACGGACTCGGTGCTGTCCGAGGAGGCCGTGCTCGGATTCGAGTACGGATATTCGACGACGGATCCTTCGTCGCTCGTGATCTGGGAAGCGCAGTTCGGCGATTTCGTGAACGGCGCGCAGGTCATCATCGACCAGTTCATCAGTTCGGGCGAAGCGAAGTGGGGCCGGCTCTGCGGTCTCACGCTTCTGCTGCCGCATGGCTACGAAGGCCAGGGCCCCGAGCATTCCTCGGCGCGCCTCGAGCGCTTCCTGCAACTCTGCGCCGAGAACAACATGGCGGTGTGCGTGCCGTCGACGCCTGCGCAGATGTTCCACATGCTGCGCCGGCAGATCCTGCGCTCCCTGCGCAAGCCGCTCATCGTGATGACGCCGAAGAGCCTGCTGCGTCACGAATTGTCGGTGTCCTCGCTCGAGGATCTCGTGAGCGGCGAGTTCGCGACGGTCATCGACGAGGTAGATAGTCAGGTCAAGCCCGCGGGCGTGCATCGCGTCGTGATGTGCTCGGGCAAGGTGTACTTCGACCTGCTCAAGGCGCGCCGCGCCTCGAATCAGCACGACGTGGCGCTGGTGCGCGTCGAGCAGCTCTATCCGTTCCCGGTCGCGGAGACCGAGGCGATGATCGCGCGGTATCCGAACGCGCGCGAAGTCGTCTGGTGCCAGGAAGAGCCGCAGAACCAGGGCGCGTGGTACCAGATCCGCCATCGCCTGCAGACACTGGTCGGCAAGCGCGAGCTGCTGTACGCGGGCCGTCCGCCCGCCGCGGCGCCGGCCACCGGCATCACGAAGATTCACGACGCCGAGCAACGCGGCCTCATCGAGGCGGCGCTGACGGCGACCAACAAAGAAGACGGAGCGCGCGAAACCAAGCGCCTCACGGTGACGCCGGCTCCCGCCGCGGCCGCCACGTCCCGCTGAAGGAAAGTCCATGGCCATTGAAATCAAGGTTCCCCAACTACCCGAGTCGGTCGCCGACGCCACGCTCGTGACCTGGCACAAGCAGGTCGGACAGGCGGTGACGCGCGACGAAAACCTCGCGGATCTCGAGACCGACAAGGTCGTGCTCGAGGTGCCCGCGCCGGTCACGGGAGTGATCAAGGAACTGCGCATCACCGCCGGCACCACCGTGACCAGCGGCCAGGTGCTTGCAATCCTCGAAGAGGGCGCCGCCGCCTCGGCTCCGGTGCCGGCGCCGGCCAAGCCCGCTGCGGCCGCTCCGGCCGCTTCGAAGCCGACCGCGCCAGCCGCGCCCGCCAAGGGCGAGCATGGCGACAAACTCGCGCCGTCCGTGCGCCGCATGGTCGAGGAGAAGCAGCTCGATCCGGCGAAGATTCCGGCGACGGGCAAGGACGGTCGCATCACGAAGGGTGATGTCGTCGAGTATCTGGATAAACCGGCCAAGGCGGACAAGCCCACGCCCGCCACTCCCACCGCCGGCGCCGCCGGCCGCCAGGATCAGCGCGTGCCGATGACGCGCCTGCGCGCACGCATCGCCGAGCGTCTGCTCGAAGCGCAGCAGACGCAGGCGCAGCTCACGACGTTCAACGAGATCGACCTCAAGGCGGTCATGGATCTGCGCGCCAGGTACAAGGACGCGTTCGAGAAGAAACACGGCGTGAAGCTCGGCTTCATGTCGTTCTTCATCAAGGCCGCGGTCGAGGCGCTCAAGAAATTCCCGGTGGTCAACGCCTCGGTCGAAGGCAACGACATCGTCTATCACGAGTACTACGACATCGGCGTCGCGGTTTCGACCGAGAAGGGCCTCATGGTTCCTGTATTACGCGACGTAGACCTGCAGAGCTACGCCGACATCGAGAAGAACATCGGTTCGTTCGCGGTGAAGGCGCGTGAAGGCAAGATCACGCTCGACGATCTCACCGGCGGCACGTTCTCGATCACCAACGGCGGCACGTTCGGCTCGCTGCTGTCCACTCCGATCGTCAACATGCCGCAGAGCGCGATTCTCGGCATGCATGCCACGAAGGAGCGCCCGGTCGTCGTGAACGGCCAGATCGAGATCCGCCCGATGATGTACGTGGCGCTCAGCTACGACCATCGCATCATCGACGGCCGCGAAGCGGTGCAATTCCTCGTGACCATCAAGGATGCGCTGGAAGATCCGGCGCGCCTGCTGTTGAGCGTTTGAGGGGATAAGACTTGGCTAACGAATACGACGTCATCGTCATCGGCGGCGGCCCGGCGGGTTATCCCGCGGCCATTCGTGCGGCGCAGAACAAGCTGAAAGTCGCCTGCATCGACGAGTGGAAGAACAAGGACGGCTCGGCCGTGTTCGGCGGCACCTGCACGAACGCGGGTTGCATTCCATCCAAGGCGCTGCTCGAATCCTCCGAGCTCTTCGTGAAGACGAAGGACGAGCTCGGCGTACACGGCATCAAGGTGGGCAGCGTCGACTTCGACGTCACCCAGATGCAGAAGCGCAAGACGGGCATCGTGAAGGCCAGCACCAACGGCATCGCCATGCTGCTCAAGAGCGCCGGGGTCACCGCGCTGCAGGGCCACGGCAAACTACTCGCCGGGCGCAAGGTGGAGTTCACCGCGCACGACGGCAAGAAGGAAACGCTGAGCGCGAAGCACATCGTGCTCGCTTCGGGCTCGATTCCGACCGAACTTCCGAGCATGAAGTTCGACGGCAAGAACATCATCGACAACTGGGGTGCGCTCGATCTGACGAGCGTGCCGAAGAAACTCGCCGTCGTCGGCGCGGGCGTCATCGGCCTCGAGCTCGGCAGCGTGTGGCGCCGGCTGGGATCCGAAGTCATCGTCCTCGAAGCGCTCGACACCTTCCTCGCGGTCGCCGACCAGGGCCTCGCGAAGGAAGCCGCGCGACACTTCAAGAAGCAGGGCCTGGACATCAAGCTCGGCGCGAAAGTCTCGGGCGCGAAGTCGACCGCGACCGGCGTCGAAGTCAGCTATTCCGATGCCTCGGGTAGTCAGACCATCGACGTCGACAAGCTCATCGTCTGCGTCGGCCGCCGGCCGTACACGAAGGAACTGCTCGCGGACGGCACGGGCGTGCAGCTCGACGAACGCGGCTTCATCAAGGTCGACGATCACTGCAAGACCACCGCCGAGAACGTCTGGGCCGTAGGCGACTGCGTGCGCGGCCCGATGCTCGCGCACAAGGCCAAGGACGAGGGCGTCATGGTCGGCGACCTGATCGCCGGCAAGTACGGCCACATGAACTACGATGTGATTCCGTCGGTGATCTACACACACCCCGAGATCGCATGGGTCGGCCAGACCGAGGAGCAGGTGCGCGCCAGCGGTCGGGCCTACAAGGTCGGCCAGTTTCCGTTCGCGGCCAGCGGTCGTGCGCGAGCCATGGAATCGACGGCTGGATTCGTGAAGCTGATCGCGGCGCAGGACGACGACGAGATCCTGGGTGTACACATCATCGGACCGCTTGCAGGCGAACTGATCGCCGAGGCGGTGCTCGCGATGGAGTACTCGGCGAGCAGCGAGGACCTGCAGCGCACCATCCACGCTCACCCAACGCTGTCCGAAGCGCTGCACGAAGCCGCGCTCGCCGCCGACAAGCGCGCGATCGACAACATCAACAAGTAGTCCGTTGGTAGCGGGTGAGAAACCGCTGAGCTAGACCGACCAGGTTACCTGGCCGCTTCGAAGACCAGTCGCGCCTGGCCCTTGGAGACCACGGCGACGCCGTTCTCCTTGCGCGGTTCGTAGACCCACTTGCGCACGGCATCGCGCACGGCGTCGTCGAACACCCCGCGCGGATCGGATTCCACGACTTCGATGTCGGATACCTTGCCGTTCAGGCCGATCTCGAATTGCACGACGACCTGGCCCCTTGCCCTGGGCGGCGTGTTGGCCGGCGCAACCGGCGCCACCCGCTTGACTAGTTTGGCCGGCACCACGTCCGTCGCGGCGGGCACCGCCTTGGCCGGGGCCGGCGCGCTGGGCAACGGCGTCACGACCGCGGAACCCGCTGGTCCATTTTCGGACGGAGTGGATGACTGGGTGATGGCCTGCGCCGGAGCCGTCGAAGTCGCGGGCGCGATCGCCGGTGTGCGCATGACTCCCGAATCGGAAGCTTCCACGGTGCGGCCCGGGAAGGAATTGTCCGCGGGGCGCATCGTCGTCGTCGGCGGGGCATTGATCGGCGCATCGAGCGGCAGCGTGGCGCGCGGCGCTTCACCGATCGGCGCGCCGTAGACGCGCTGCGACGTGTTGGCGGCCGTGCGCGTATCCCGCGAGTCATCGCGGCGCGGAGTGGTGCGCTCCGCCGGCCGGGGAGTCACGCGCTCTTCGCGCCGCGGAGCCGGACGCTCCGTCTGCGCGACGGCCGGCGCGTTCTTCTGCGCCTCGAGTTTCGCGAGCTCGACGGCCCGTTCGATCGAGGCTTGCAGGAACGCGCGGCGCGGATGCTCGGGCGATTTCGCGACCAGTTCGGCCAGAGATGCGCGCGCCGTGTCGAAATCGTTCTTCATGATCGCGCTTTCGATGTCGACCTCGATGCGCGTCAGGCTGTCGGTCCCCTTCTGCTGCTCGGCCATCCGTTCCACTTCCTGGGCGATCGCGCGCTCGCGCGCACGCGCCTCGGGGTCGTAGAACTTCTCGATCAGGAAAACGAGCGACGCGGCGACCGCGATGGCGATGCCGCCCGCGGCGAACAGGCGCGTGCGCTTGCGGCGCGCGGCCTCGTCGACCACCTTCTGCTGGACGCCGAGCCTGGCCTGCGCGGCGATCTCGGCGAAGTCGTCCTCGACCGGCGCGACTTCCGGGGTCCATCCCAGGTCGCGGAGCGGCTCGGCCGGGGGAGGCGAAAGCGGCATCGGCGGAATGGGATTCATGGGCGGCGCGGGCGCGCGCATGCGCCCGGTGTCCGAGGTCGTGCGCGGCGGCAGCGGCGCGCGCATGCGGCCGGTATCGGATGTGGTCTGTGGCGGCACGGGCATGCGCATGCGCCCGGTATCGGACGTGGTCTGCGGCGGCACTGGCAGGCGCATGCGGCCGGTATCGGACGTCGTGCGGGGCGGTGGTGGCGCGGCGCGCGGTGGAGCCGGCGCGCGTGGCGGCGGTT
>JAEZCR010000081.1 GCA_023433465.1 Pseudomonadota bacterium
CGGGGGCCCGCCCCGCGGCGCCCCACCTTCCAATCGCGCAAGAATCTCCGATGCCCAACATCAAAAGACCACTGCTACTCCTCGGGGTGTTTGTCACGGCCGTGACATCGGGAGGCATTAGCTGCACGCAAAAGCCTCAAGACTTCGAGACGCTCCGCCATGCCGTTTTCACGGAGGTGTGGTCGGTCATCGGGACCAAATACTTCGACCGATCCATGAACGGGTTCGATTGGGATGCGGTGAAAAGAACATACGAGTCCAGAGTGGGCGAACAGCACGACTCGATTGATCTGTACTGGAAGGTATTGAGGCCAATGACAGAGCTCCTGGAAACCTCCCACGTCATGGCGAACCCACCGCCTGCTCCACGATCTGGTTCGCCAGATGGCAAGCCGAAGATGGCCGGCGGTGGCTTGAATCCAGAGTCCTGTGGCGGCCTGCTGATTTCTTTTGGACCGAGAAGCCTCCGCGCAAGAATCATGAGCATAGGTGCGGACTCATTGCTTCGGCCGGCAGGCGTGAATGTTGGATGGCGGTTAGTGGGGATTTCGTCGCTCGACGAGGAGTCCGGCTTGCCTCAAACGCTCAATTTCGTGTCGACAGATGGTACAGACGTCGATATCGACATCGCAAAGATCTCAGGTATCGATCGGCAAGCTGTTTTCAAAGATCTGGAATCACTAGTCAAACTCCGAGGAATGGGCGCGGACCCGACAACCGAGCTGAAATTGAATTCCCTCGGTATCGGCTTGCGAATCGGACGAAGCGGAAAGTTGCCATTCGTTGTCGACGTGTTCACCAACAGCGAAGCAGCACGTTCCGGGATCGAGCCGGGGTCGATTGTGATGGGATGGAGCTCAAAACAGGCTGGTAATGGAGAAATACTGTTCGAAGGCAAGCTCCTATCCCCCGAAGGAAGATCCTATTCAGCCAGCTTCAAGTTTCAGCTTCACTGCAATGCTCCGGATCGAGCCGCCGAAATGCTTGCGGAAAATGTTCTGCATCTGCGATTCGACACATTCAAACCTGACGTCGTGCCTTGGCTGGATGAACAGCTTTCAAGAAAACCTCATGCAGTAATCCTGGATTTCCGCAGAAATGGCGGTGGAGACGCGAAGGCAATGCAGGAAGTGCTGGGTCGTTTTCTAAAGAGCGGCACCCGTCTGGCGAAGATCATGCGAGCGGATGGCGAAGAAATACTGACGGCGAGCCCCGCACCAAGTGTGTTCAATGGACCTCTGGTCGTACTGTTGGGCCCTCTCAGCGCCAGCGCGTCTGAGGTGAGCGCGAGCGCACTTCGGACGAGCAAACGCGCGTTGCTGTATGGGCAACACACGTTCGGAAATGTTCTCGTGGCCAATTCATTTCAATTGCCGGACGGTGGAATCTTGCAAGTCGCAACGGCAGACGTCCTTGGCGCTGATGGACGTCGTCTCGAGAACATCGGAGTAAAGGTGGACAAGCAACTCAAGCCCACACTCGCGGCCATACAAGCTGGTCGTGACGTCGTCCTTGAAGCTGCGCTGACCGATCTCAAACAAACCCTTCATTGACAATCATCCGGACGCATGGACGCGGAACGGGAAGCTCCGCTCTTTCGCAAAGAGCTGATCGACCATTTTACCCACCGTCTGCACGGCGAGATCAGCATTGCCGTGCCGATTTCCTGGCAGACGATCGGATACTTTTTGTTCGCGACTCTCATCGTCGCGCTCATATTCCTTTGCACGGCCTCCTACGCACGAGTCGAAGCCGTCGGTGGCTCGATCGCGCTCGACAAGGGTGTCGTTTCGATCGTGACGACGAGACCGGGCGTAGTCACCGAGATCCTGACGCAGGAGGGAGCGCGAGTGACCGCGGGCCAACCGCTGCTCACGATCCGCTCCGAGGAGGACTCCGGGCGTGGAGACACGACGCCGGAAAGGATCCTCGCGGCGCTCGATGCACAAGACTACTCATTCAAGATGCAGGCGGCGCTGCTCACGGAGTCATCTGCGGCTGAACAGGCGCGGTTGACGGAGCAGGCGCGCGGTATCTCGGAGGAGGTAGCACGTCTCGACGCTCAGATCGCCGTGCAGGAGCGACTCGTTCGTCTTGCGCAAAACCTCTTGCGCCGAGCGCAGGAAATCGCGGCGCAGGGATACATCAGCGGGCACGATAGGGACGCGAGCGAAGCCGATCTGCTCACGAAGCGGCAACAATTGCTCCAGCTCCAGCAGGCGCGCGCGGCGAAATCCGCCGAACTGCTTGCGGCCCGCCGCGCGATGGCGCAATCGGCCACCAACGCAGAGGCGCAGATTGCCGGCCTGTCGTCAAACCGCGCCCAAGTCGCTCAACAGGTCGCGCAGGCAAGAGCGGCGCAGGGTTACGCGCTCACGTCGCCCGTGGATGGAACGGTGACCGCATTGACCGCGCGTGTAGGCCAACCTTCGTCTCCGTCGTCGCCGACGATGCTGATCGTCCCCCACGACACGAAGCCGCTCGCCGAGCTTCAAGTTCCGAGCAGTGCGGTGGGATTCCTCGCGGTGGGCCAGCCCGTGCGGCTCAACGTCGACGCGTTCCCCTACGAGCGGTTCGGCATCGTCGAAGGACGCATCGCGTCGATCGCCACCGCAGCGACGCTGCGCCAGATGCCGGACGGCAAATCGGCGCCCGTGTACCTGGTCAGTGTCGAACTGCCCAATCCCTGGATCATCGCGTTCGGCCGCAGGCAGTCGCTGCTCGCGGGCATGACGCTCTCCGCCCGCATCGTCACGCGAAGGCAGACATTGCTCGAGTGGCTGTTCGAGCCGCTCTACGCGGTGAAGCGCCGATGAGCTTCGATCTGCACCTCGGTGTCTTCCGGCGCGGACGGGTGCGTCTCGTCCGCCAGACGGAGGCGGCCGAATGCGGCCTCGCCTGTCTCGCGATGGCGGCGAGTTTTCACGGCCTCGACGTCGACATCGGAACGCTGCGTCGCAAGTTCTCCATCTCACTGCGCGGCGCGCCGTTGCGACTGCTCATCCTCATGGCCGAGCAACTCGGCCTCATGGCCCGGGCGGTCAAACTACCGCTCGAGGACCTTCGTCACCTGCAGGCGCCGGCTATCCTGCATTGGGACATGGACCACTACGTGGTCCTCGAGGAATCGAACTCGCGCCGCGCGCTGATCCACGACCCGGCGGGAACCTCGAAATGGCTCGACACCAGCGAGATATCGAAACACTTCACCGGCGTCGCGCTGGAGCTGCGTCCCGGAAACGACTTCGAAACGGGGAGATTCCGCGAGCGGCTCAAGCTGCGCCAGCTTTGGCGCAAGCTGACCGGCATGAAGCGCGCGATCGGGCAGATCCTCGCCCTCACGCTGATCATGCAGGCATTCGTGCTCGCATCGCCTTACTACATGCAGATCGCACTCGACAGCGTGTTGCCCGCGGCGGATCACGATCTCCTGACCGTCCTCGCGCTCGGCTTCGGCTTCTTCACGCTCGTGAACATCGTCGCGACGCTGCTGCGATCGTTCGTGCTGCTCGCGGCTGGAACCACGTTGAGCTTCGGCATCGCCGCGAATCTCGCGCGCCGGCTCTTCCGTCTGCCGATCTCCTGGTTCGAAAAGCGCCACGTTGGTGACATCCTCTCGCGCTTCCAATCCGCCGGGCCGATCCAGCAGGCGCTGACGCAGGGAATGATCGGCGTGCTGATCGATGGCGTGTTCGCGGTGTTCACGATCGCGGTGCTCTTCTTCTACAGCGTTCCGCTGGCCATGCTCGCAATCGCCGCCTGCGCGTCGTACTTGCTCGTGCGACTGGTTTCGTTCGCGCCGCAACGCGAGGCGCAGGAGGCGAGCATCGTGGCCGCCTCGAAGGAACAGTCGGCAATGATCGAAACGCTTCGCGGCATGGTCACGCTGCGGCTCTTCAACAAGGAAACCGAACGTCACTCGTCCTGGCAGTCGACTCTGGCGGCCTCGATGAACGCAGGTGTCGGCCTCGCGCGAATCGGCATCTGGCAGTCCACCGCCAACGCCGCGATCTTCGGCCTCGAGGCGATCGTCTCGACCTGGCTCGCCGTCGGTTTCGTGATGGAAGGCGGCTTCAGCGTCGGCATGTTGTTCGCGTTCGCGGCCTACAAGACGCAGTTCCTCGCGCGCGCCTCCTCGCTGTGCGATCAGTGCATCGCGTTCCGGATGCTGGGGTTGCACCTGGAGCGGCTCTCCGACATCGCGCTCTCACCCCAGGATGTGTCGTTCGACGAGCGCGCGCCCGCGAATCGGACTCTCGTGGGCCGGATTGAACTGCGCGAAGTGACGTTCAGATACGGCGACGGCGAGCCGAACGTGCTGAGCTCGGTCGATCTCGCGGTAGAACCGGGAGACTACGTGGCCATCGTTGGTCCGTCCGGCGAAGGAAAATCGACGCTCATCAAGATTCTCCTCGGTCTCCTGGAACCCGACTCCGGCGAGCTGTTCATCGACGGTGTTACGGCGAGGATCTTCGGCTACGCAAACTACCGGCAGCAGGTGGGCGCCGTCCTGCAGGACGATCACCTGTTCGCGGGAACGATCGCCGGCAACATCGCGCTGTTCGAAGACGCACCCGACATGGATCGCATCGTAGATGCCGCGACCACCGCCGCGATTCACGAGGACATCGCCAACATGCCGATGGGTTACGACACGCTCGTGGGCGAGATGGGTTCGGCGCTTTCGGGTGGACAGAAGCAGCGCGTGCTGCTGGCGCGTGCGCTGTATCGCCGGCCGCGGCTGCTGGTCGTCGACGAGGGCACGTCGCACATCGACGTGAATCGCGAGCGGCAGATCAATGAAGCCATCGCGGCGATGGGCATGACGCGGATCATCGTCGCTCACCGGCCTCAAACGATCGCGTCGGCCCGGGAAGTGCTGGAATTGAGGCGGGGCAAGCTCCAGCGGCTTTCACGCTAACGCGCGGACACGATGTTGAAATGCAGGCTGCGGAACCGCGACAACGCGCCTTTGACGAACTCGCGCGCCTCCCCATTGACCGGCGTGAGCGAATTCGGCGGAAACGTCATGGAGGCGCTCCGAAACTGCTTGTCGGTGATCAGGTTGTTCATGAAGTAATCTTTCTCATAGAAGCCGCTCGCGCCGCCATACACCTCGGCGAAGAAGTAGATCCGGCGATCCGGGCGCGCGGCCCACAGCGGCACGCCCTCTGAATATGCCTCCTCGGTGCGCACTCCCATGATCGAGGCAAGGCTGGGCTCGATGTCGATGTGCGACGTCATCACGTCGGTGGTTTGCGCGGTCTCGAACGCGCGCGGCGCATACATCGCGAATGGAACGTGAAAGGAATAGCTGTCGATCGTGCCGCGCCGGAACGCCGGGTCCTCGATCGTCGTGCGGATTCCATGATCGGCGGTCAACACGATGATCGTGTTCCCGAGCGCGCCGGCCTCGTCGAGAATCCGCACGACTTCGTCGAGCCAGTGTGACTGCAGCCGCAGCAGCGCCAGTCCGTGGCTGGACAGCGCCGCATCCGCGCCGAGCGGCAGCCATGGGGCGTGTCCGATCTGCGGCATGAACAAATAGGCAAACTTCCGTTTCTCGCGCAGCGCCGATCGCATGTCCGCCTTCATCTCTTCCAGCGCGTGCATGTCGCTGCGCAACCGGCGGCGCAGCTCGGGCAGCTTCGCTTCATCGAAGTGAGGACTGCCGGAGGCGAGTTGGCCGGCGAGTGTGTCCGCGGCACCCGCCGCCACCGTCAACACCGCGGAAGCGGGCGCACGATTGGAGATGAACACCTTGCTCATCCCCAGTTTCCCGACCATCACGTTGTCCTGGTTGTAGATAGTCGGCATGTACGCCGCCGTGTCGTAGCCGGCGTCCGCAAGCAGCTGGAACAGCACTTGTGAGTTTGCGAAGCCGCCGCGGGCCACCACTTCCCGCCGCCCCTCCGGATAGAGCCCGGTGAGGATCGAGAAGATCGCGTCGCTCGTATACGGATAGGTGGTGACGTGCCTTCGGGCGATCAGCGTGTGATCCGCGATCGCCGCTGGCAGCAGAGGGGCGATATCGTTGCCGGGCAGCAGGCTCGCGGGCGCGGTTTCCAGCACGAAGAAAACAAGGTTGGCGCCGGCTTCGCGGCCGAACAGCGGATCGTCCGATGCCTTCCAGGTCGGCGTTCGGGTCAGCTCGCGGAATCCGTCGAAACTTTCCGCGAGGCTCTTGCGTGAGGCGGCATCGACGATGTCAGGGGTCGCCGCGAACCTGAAGAACGCCTTGCTCGCCGCGCTCTGATTCAAACCGCCCGGGTTCCCGAATGGATAGAACACGAGCGCGAGGATCGTGAGGCAGAGGGCGCCGACCGCGATTCCGCCGGTGACGGCCTTGCCGAGCGCGCCGAAAAGGCGGCCACGATCCGCCTTGCCGGCGATCCAGGTCGTCGTGACCAGCGCCACGGCGATGGTGAAGAACTTGGCGATCGCCGTGATCGATAGATAGTGAGCGCCGACGTCGGTTTCGTCCGCCACGAAACTCGCCGCCTCGTACATCATCTGGAACGACTGGTACTGGCCGACCGCCCGCTCGGCCTGCAACTGGATGAAGTAGAACGTGAGCAGGAGCAGTCCGGCCACCGCGGCTGCGATCGGCGCGCGATTCCGGAACACCAGGTACAACACCGCGATGACGAACGCCGGCACCGCCACCATGTGCAGCAGGACGTCCTGCGCGAAGAATGGCAATGCCTCGGTGATGGGAGCATCGACCCCGGCGTCCTTCGCGCTGCTCATGAGCCGCGCGACGGCCCGCGAGTAACCATTCGCGAGCTCCGCCTTCATGTAGATCCCGAGCAACCCGGCCCAGAAGAGCGGGATGTAGGACTGCGCTATGACTCTGGTAGGGGTGGGCGCGACTCCTTTCCGGTTCTCCATCGCTCGAATGACGTCCTGATGCCGACTGAATGACCGCGGGGGCGGGCCGGCGAATGTGACTCCCGGATGAACCGGGAGCAATTACCCCTTGGTACCAGGCCGCGTCGGAAAACGTCGCCTTGTTAGCTATCTATAGCGGTGGACCGGTCGTTGAATCCGTCGCCATCGGGGCGGATGGCGAGCAGGTCTCCCGTGCGCCCCTAAAGGTGATCGTGAACCGCCGGCCTTCTCGACTGTTCGGCGACTAGCGGCCGGAGCTCGCGCTCGCGATGCTGGGCGCGGCGCTCGCGGCGGCGCCTGCCTTCTATTTCGTACGCCGCAAACAGCGGAACCTGCTCAGCGAGGACGTCACGCTGCCGGACCGCACGCGTATCGACAAACGTCTGCCGCTCGGCGCCGGCCATGTCCGGAATTGGCTGGGGCCTGGTCGGCATCTGTCCGGGTCCGGGACTCGTGCACGGCCAATCCTGAAACACAACCTGTTGACATCCGGCCACCAAAAAACACAACATCTTGTCGTGCATCGGTTCGCGCGAGAGCGCGATGAAAAGGGAATGCGGTCCAAAGCCGCAGCTGCCCCCGCAACTGTAGCCGCGAGCGTTTCGTCGTCACGGAAAGCCACTGAAGGCGTGAGTCTTCGGGAAGGCTGGGAGAAACGCGATCGAGCGGTAAGCCAGGAGACCTGCCGAGCACACTTGAGTACTACTGGTCGGACGGGGTGTCTCCGGCAGCAGCGCTGACGTTCTGCCGCCCGCAGAGCCCGCGCCGCTCCGTCGCCCCAAAAAACGGAGCAGCGGAATGCAAATTCAGACGGTTTCGGCAGCTCGCGCGGACCGCGCGCGCAAACCACGAAAGAAAGTCGTCGCGACTTCTCCCGGAATTTCCGTGCCAGGCACCGTCCCGGCACGGGACGCGCTGCTCACCAATTTCGGGAAGGCGACGCTGGTGGATCGGTATCTGCTGCCGGGAGAGACGACGCAGGATCTGTTCGCGCGCGTGGCACGCGCGTACGCCGACGATTCCGACCATGCGCAGCGGCTCTACGACTACATGTCGAAGCTGTGGTTCATGCCGGCCACGCCCATCCTCTCGAATGGCGGCACGGATCGCGGTCTGCCGATTTCGTGTTTCCTCAACGCGGTCGAGGACAATCTGGACGGCATCGTCGACACGTGGACCGAGAACGTCTGGCTCGCCTCGAACGGCGGCGGTATCGGCACGTACTGGGGCGGCGTGCGTTCGATCGGCGAGACGGTGAAGGGCTGCGGCCAGACCTCCGGAATCATCCCGTTCGTGCGCGTGATGGATTCGCTCACGCTCGCGATTTCGCAGGGCTCGCTGCGACGCGGATCGGCCGCGGTCTATCTCGACGTGCACCACCCAGAGATCGAGGAGTTCATCGAGATCCGCAAACCCTCGGGCGACTTCAATCGCAAGAGCCTGAACCTGCACCACGGCATCTGCATCACCGACGAGTTCATGGAGGCGGTGCGCGACGACCGGCCCTTCGCGCTGCGCAGCCCGAAGGACGGCAAGGTACTGCGCGCGGTCAACGCTCGGCAGCTCTGGCAGAAAATCCTCGAGACTCGCCTGCAGACCGGCGAGCCCTATCTACTATTCAGCGACACCGCCAACAACCAGCTCGCGCCCCACCAGAGGGAACTCGGCCTCAAGGTGCGCCAGTCGAACCTGTGCAGCGAGATCCTGCTGCCGACGGGCCGCGATCACCTCGGCAAGCCGCGCACGGCCGTCTGCTGTCTCTCCTCGGTGAACTTCGAAGCCTGGGACGAATGGAGCCGCGAGCCGCGCTTCATCGAAGACCTGCTGCGCATGCTCGACAATGTGCTGCAGGACTTCATCGACTACGCGCCCAGTTCGATGGATACGGCGCGTTACTCGGCGATGCGCGAACGTTCCGTCGGACTCGGCGCGATGGGTTTCCATTCGTACCTGCAGAACAACGGCATTCCGTTCGAAAGCGCGCTCGCGCGCGCCGCGAACCTGCGGATGTTCAAACATCTGCGACGCGCGGCGGACGAGGCGTCGCGCGCGCTCGCGGAGGAGCGCGGTGCGTGCCCGGACGCGGCCGAGCACGGCGCGATGGAACGCTTCAGCCACAAGCTCGCGATCGCGCCGACCGCGAGCATCTCGGTGATCTGCGGCGGTACGAGCGCGTGCATCGAGCCCATCCCCGCGAACGTTTACACGCACAAGACGCTGTCGGGCTCGTTCAGCGTGCGCAATCCCGCGCTGACCAGGCTGCTCGGGGCAAAGGGGCTCAACACCGAGGACACCTGGCAGTCGATCCTCGCGCACGAAGGATCCGTGCAGCACCTCGACGAACTCAGCGACGACGAAAAGGCCGTGTTCCGTACTGCCTTCGAGATCGACCAGCGTTGGGTCATCGAACTCGCCGCCGACCGCGCACCGCTCATCTGCCAGGGTCAGTCGCTGAACCTCTATCTACGTAGCGACATCCACAAGTGGGACCTGCTGATGCTGCACTGGACCGCGTGGGAACGCGGCGTGAAGTCGCTGTACTACTGCCGCAGCAAGAGCGTGCAGCGCGCCGGCTTCGCCGGCGTAGAGGCGGACAACACGCGCAAGCTGCCCGTGAAGCCGCTCGCGGCCGAAACCGACGAAGCCAAGTACGACGAATGCCTGTCGTGCCAGTAGGAAGAACATCATGTCCTCACAAATCGAACTGATCGCGAAGCCCGGCCTGCTGACGCCTTCGAAGTCGTACAAGCCGTTCCGTTATCCCTGGGCGATCGAATACTGGCGCCGCCAGCAGCAGATCCACTGGATGCCCGAGGAAATTCCGCTCGGCGAGGACTGCAAGGACTGGAGCGGCCGCATCACCGAGGCGGAGCGCAACCTGCTCACGCAGGTGTTCCGCTTCTTCACGCAATCGGACGTCGAGGTGCAGGACAACTACATGGAGCGCTACGCGCGCGTATTCCGTCCGACCGAGATAAAGATGATGCTCGCGGCGTTCGCCAACATGGAAACCGTGCACATCGCGGCCTACGCACTGCTGCTCGAGACGCTCGGCATGCCGGACACCGAGTTCACCGCGTTCATGGACTACGCGGCGATGCGCGACAAGCACGACTATCTGCAGGGCTTCGGCGTCGACACCGACGCCGACGTGCTGCGCACGCTCGCGATGTTCGGCGGCTTCACCGAGGGGCTGCAGCTCTTCGCGAGCTTCGCGATCCTGCTCAACTTCCCGCGGCACAACAAGATGCGAGGCATGGGGCAGGTCGTGAGCTGGTCGGTACGCGATGAGACGTTGCACTGCGAGGGCATCATCCGGCTGTTCCATACCTTCGCGCAGGAGACGGGCGCGCTGTCGCAGGCGGTGCGCGACGATATCGTGGAATGCGCGCGGACCGTCGTGAAGCTCGAGGACCGTTTCGTCGACCTCGCGTTCGAAATGGGCCCGGTCGAAGGACTCGCCGCCTCGGAGGTGAAGCAATACATCCGCTACATCGCGGACTGGCGCCTCAAGCAGTTAGGCCTGCCGCAACTCTACGGCGTGAAGGAACACCCGCTGCCCTGGCTCACCGCGATGCTGAACGGCGTCGAGCACGCGAACTTCTTCGAGACGCGCGCGACCGAATACGCCAAGGCGGCGACCGGCGGCGCGTGGCATGGCCACGAAGGCGCGTGGGGGCTGTTCGATCGCAGGGTCGCGCGGCGCGGACAGCTCGATCTCATCGGGGGGCGCGACGCGAACTGAACTGCCGTGTCATCTCATTTGGGGCAGGTACTGTGCGCGCCCAGCACGTTGGAGCACCAGAGCAGGCGTTCAACGACGATCGATTGGTAGTCGTCGCAGGGCTCCTGGCAGGCACCGTTGATGCGAATCGACAGGCCATACTTGTCGTGCAGAAATCTCGTCATCGGTACGCGCAGGGAATACGGATCGAACTTCTCGGGGGCGTGGACCGGGCCGACGACACTGACGTCATAGTAGGGCTCCGACATCCAGGGCATCGCCCCGCCGAAGATCTCGAACTTCCCGACACCATAGGTGAGTGCGACGAGATCCTTGATGTTGATGCGATGAATCTCCACGCGATCCCGGCTCGCGTTCACGCGGGTGGGGCCGAATGCGGAAGCGGATTCACGCATCGAGATGCTCGCGGACATCATCGAATGCGTGTCGATGGAGAGCGCGGCCTGGCGCAGCAGGCGATCCTGCAAGCCACCCGAGACGAATGGAATCGAAAGCGACAGCAACGCGACCGTCATCAATACGGCGGTCTTCAGGAGGCCGGGCGCCACCGGCCTGTTTTCCCAGTCGATCGCGAGGCGAGCTTCCTCCTCGATCCGTTCGTAGCGCGCAAAGCGCAATTCACGTCGTATACGCAGCAGGCACGCGGCCGACACGAACAGCGCGATGATCAGCGCCATCACGAGCACGGAAGTCGTCGGCGCGAGCGCCTGCAGCGGTGCGGCACGAGGCATTGAAATGGCCAACGCGTCGGTCAGCACCGAGGGCGGCGGGGTGGCGCTGTGCCGCACCGGGAATCCGTACCACGCGCCCAGGTGGTACAGCCATGCAAACGGCACCGCGAACTTGAGGGCGGCCACGCGCCATACCCAGGCGCGGATGACGCTGGAATTCGGGCGCAGCATGACGGCGAGCACCCAGGCGACGAGAAAGAAACCGATCGATTGCCACAGGTGATCGACGATGCCGGCGAGCATGAGTGGATAGTCAGGGCCGGGCCGAAAATCTCCCGAGGGTCCGTCAGCGGACCGGCACGGGCAGGCGCGCCCGCACGAACTCCGAGACGTTCTTGGCCGCGCCGAAATCGAAGTTCGACAACACGATCACCTGGTATCCCGTAGCAGGGTTGAACCAGGCCTCCGAATTCGAGCCCATTTCACCCCCGATGCCTCCGATCCACAGCCCGCCACCGGGATACTCGTCGACCCATATCCCATAGCCGTATCCGTGGCCTTTCCACGCTTCGGTCTTCGGTTCAAACATGAGCCGCGTGAACTTCTCGTCGAGAACGCGCTGCGCGCGCAACGCGGCCAGGAAGCGAAGCATGTCGTCGGCCGTGGACCAGGCGCCGCCGGCGCCGTCGGCGCGATATTCGAGGTGCCGCCCCGCGGGGATCCACTCTCGCTCGCCCGGCGGCCTGAAATAACCCTTGGCGCGCCCCCGCATGTCGACGTCCACCGGTGGCGTGTCGGTGTGTTTCATGCCGGCGGGATCGAAGATCGCCTGCTGTAGATAGTCGTAGAAGCTCCTGCCGCTGACGTGTTCGATGGCGGCGCCGAGGTACATGAACCCGAGGTTGTGGTATTCGAACTTCTTGCCCGGCGCGAATAGCAGCGGATCGCCGCCGAAGATCCTTATGAAGTCATCGTGGGTCTGCAGTTCCTTGCGGTGTTCGTCGTTGCGGGGACCGTAAAAATCCCCCGCGCCGGAAGTGTGGGTGAGGAGCTGGTGGATGGTCGCGGGGGAAATGGGCTTGTCCGCCAGTGCCGGAACTATCTTCCCGATGCGGTCATCGAGCTTCAGCTTGCCGTCCTGAACCAGCCGGAGCACCGCCGCGGCGGTGAACATCTTGCTGGTCGACGCCGTGCGAAAGCGCGTGTCGACGCTGTTCGAGACCTTGCCTTCGCGATCGGCGAATCCATACGCCTCGCGGAGCAGGACCTCGCCGCCGCGCGCCAGCAGGATGACGCCGGAGAACTTGTCTGCCTGCGCGCGGCGCGCCGTGTCGGCGCGCCAGGCCTCGATGGCGTCGGCCTCGGAGAGTCGCGGCACGCGGAACCTGGTCGGTGAATTGCCCCAGTCCAGGTGTACGAAGTTGACCCTGTGCGGGGCGGCCTTCTCGGTTTCCACCACGAACTCGAGCACGGCGTCCGAATCCCTCGCGCGCACCCAGCCGTGCAGATTGTGAGGGCGGTCGTCATCCACCTCGATCAGGTCGAAGCCGCCAAACTCCTTGTGTTTGTACAGGCCCACGTCGACTTCCGGCGCGTCCGCCCAATCCGGCGAGAAATTGGCCTTGCGGTAGTCCTCCATCACGGCGCGGTCACCGGAGTTGATCGCCTCCAGTAGTTTGCGCGCCTGGACCGACGCGGGATTGTTCGACGCCTGCGATCCCTTTCCAGGACTCGTGCCCGCTGCGTCGCAGGCGACGGGGCCGAGGAACAGCAACGAGAGCATCAGCGCGCTGCACATGATGTGACGGAATTCCATGGTTGCGTCCCGCAGTTCTACTACAACTGCGGCCTAATCTACGACAATCGTAGTAATCAAGGCAAGTCGCGATCGCCGGTCGACGGACCGATGTCAGACGGAGTCGGTCAGGTGCCCGTTTCGGCTACGGAGTTCGGCGGGTCGCCATTACGACGGCCACGGAATTCCGCCACGCGATTGCGCCCGGCCTGCTTGGCCGAATACATCGCGGCATCCGCGGCCTCGAAGAACTTCTCGGGGCTCGCGTATTCGTCGCCCGTCAGGCAGGCGTAACCGACCGAGATCGTGATCGACAGATCGCCCGCGATCAGCGTCTGCGCGGCGCTGCGCAGACGTTCGGCCACCATGCCCGCCACGGCTGCGTCGGAGTTCGGCAGGATCACGCAGAATTCCTCGCCGCCGTAGCGGCAGGCGACGAACGGCTTGCGCGCGTGCCTGCGGATCACGCCACCGAGCAGTTTGATCGCCTCGTCGCCCTGCGCGTGGCCGTGGCGATCGTTGTATTGCTTGAAATGATCGATATCGAGCACGAGCAGGGCGAGCGGGAGGCCGGACTGCCGTGCGGCGTTGAATTCCGCGAGCAGCTTGTGATCGAAGTGGCGCCGGTTGCCGAGCAGCGTGAGCGGATCCGTGCGGCTCTGCTGCTGCAGCTCGCTCATGCGGCTCGACAGTGTCATCGAGAGCAGGATCATCTCGAGCAGGGATCCCACCTGCCAGCTGTGCTGCGTGAGAAAGGTGTGCGGCAGCACGCCGAAGTTCTTGAGCACGAAGATGATGGACCCGGCGAGGAACGCGCTCCACGCGATGACGAAGAATCGCGCCGGGCGCGAGCCCGCGAGCAGGCTCACCACGCCGAGCGTGATCAGGAAGATCACGGAGACCAGGATGAGGAACGTGACCGGCCGGACCAGCACGGCGTAATCGAGCACCGGCACGAGCGCAACGGCGATAGCCGCGGCTATCTGCAGCCCGCGCGCGACCAGGAACAGCCGCGGCGTGTAGTCACGCGAGCGCAGGATCGTCGTCGAGAAGTGCAGCGCGGCGATCAGCGAGACGTTCAACAGTACCAGCAGGCAGGTGTTGGCCCATTGGGGACTCGTGGGCCACAGGTACTGGAACGCAAGTCCCGTGTTGACGCCCATGTACAGCCCGAACGTCGCGACGTAGGCGAAGTAGGCGAGGAACGCGTTGTCGCGCACCGCGAGGAACACGAGGCCGCTCCACACGAGCAGCATGATCACGCAGCCAAAGTACACACCGTAGGCGAGCTGCTCGCGGCTCACCGCGCCGGTCATCTCGGCCGCGTCGAGCAACGTGAGGTGGATGTCGACCGGACCCTGTGATGCGTATCGCAGATAGAACGTGCGCTCGCCCGCCGCGGGCAGATCCAGCGGGAAAAAGAAATCGCGGTGCGCGATGGCGCGCGAATCGAAGTCGAGCCGGTCGCCGGTCGCGATCTCGTGCCAGCCGCCGAGCGGATCGGGGCTGAAGAATGTGATGTAGTCGATGAGTGGATAGCCCTGGCGCAGGAAGACCTGCCGTGGCTCGGGCGCCGGATTGCGAAGTGTGAAACGCACCCACCAGGCCGACGACGTGAAGCCGACGTTGGCCATCTCGGGCGTGGCCCGGCGAAAGCCGTCTGCCGCGGGCCCGGAGCTTATATCGGCGATGCCGAGCTCCCCGCCCGGATCCTCGAGTAGTTCGACCTCCCCGCTGAAACGCTCGATGCGCAGCGCTTCTCCGGGAATCGTCGTGACGACGGGCTCGCCAAGTGCGACTTCCGTCACCAAACAAACAACCAGAAGCAGGCCTGCCGACCACGCGATTGAAACTTTTCCCGAGCGGTACACAATCGCCATCCTTCGACGAAATTGTTTGTTCGCGAAGTATGCGTCAGATCGGGCAGGGAGTAACGCGATGCGACGGGTATTGAGATGGATCTTGGGCGCGATATTCGTGGGTGCGCTGGCGGCGTTCGGGCTGTATGCCTGGTTCGTGTTGTGGCCGGTCAATACCATTCCGGCGCTCGAACCGGTTGATGAGTATGTCTGGCTCGACCAGGGATGGGGCGAGGGCCAGGACGCGCCGCTGCGGCAGCGTTACTACTACACGGCCCAGGGGACCTCCATGCCGCAGGGCGCATCGGCCGGTGCGGTGCGGTACTCGTGGTTCGTGAATCTCGAGTTGCCGCTGTCCAACCAGCGCTTCGCCGATCCGGAACACATGCGCAAGTACCGGTTCCTGGTAGATCCGCAGCCGAGTCCTGCCAATCCCGACCAGCTGCCGATCGGCTTCACGCGCCATTTCGATCCGCGCATCGGCGAATACGTGCTCGACATCACCTGCGCTGCCTGTCACACGGGTGAAATCCACATCAAGAAGGACGGCAAGACACATGCCATCCGCATCGACGGTGGGCAGGCGATGCATGCCTTCACGGACATGTCGCGCGGCAGCTTCGCGCCGGTCCTCGCGGCGTCGCTGATCGGGACCTCCTCGAACCCGTGGAAATTCGACCGGTTCGCGCAGAAGGTGCTCGGCGAGGGTTATCCGGAGGGCAAGCCGCAGCTCAAACAGGCGCTGCGCGCCACGATCAAGGCGATGCTCGCGAGCGGACAGAACAACCCGCTGCGGGACCTCTATCCCGTTCACGAAGGATTCGGCCGCACCGACGCGCTCGGCCGCATCGGCAACACCGCGTTCGGCGATCATCTCTCCAAGGCTAACTACCAGGTCGGCGACGCGCCGGTGAGCTACCCGTACCTGTGGAACATCTGGAAGTTCGACTGGGTGCAGTACAACGGCTCCGTGGCGCAGCCGCTGGCGCGCAACGTCGGCGAGGCGCTGGGCGTCGGCGCCATCGCGCCGCTGCGCACGGCGATGAATGCGCCGCTGCCCGCGAGCGAGCGTTACCGCAGCTCGGTCGACATCGCGGGTCTCACGCGCATCGAACACGCGCTGCAGATGCTGCGTCCGCCACGCTGGCCCGAAAATCTGCTCGGCACGATCGATCGCGAGAAGGCGGCGCGTGGCGAGAAGCTGTTCAAGGACCGCTGCCAGGAATGCCACGGGCCCAACATCTCCGAGCCGGCGCGCGCGCAGGCCACGGCGCCGCTCAAGCCGTCGGGGGATCTGGCGTGGCGCATCGAGGTGATCCCGCTCGATCACATCGGCACGGATCCCACCGCTGCGCAGGGTTTCCTCGAGCGCCGCTACGACATCTCCGCCACGGGCCTTTCAAAAGAAGACCTGGGCAATGCCTTGCGCCCGCTACTGACGCGCGCGCTCGCGCGCGATGCGCGTTTCCGTCTGACCGAAGTGGTGCGGCTCAACGCGATGGGCGACAGGCAGAAGCCGCTCGCGGCCCTTCTCGCGTCGTATCCCGACCCGGATGCGAACGAGGTTCCCTCACTACCCGCGGAAACATTCACCTCGATCGATGCCGCGATCGTGGCGCTGGGTGCGCCTGAGATCCCGGGCCCGGACCGGCGGCCGAGCGATCCGCTGCAGTGTGACGCCGGCTGTCATCTGGAAAACCTGTTGTGGGACGTTCGCCATGGGGCGAAAAACATCGAGCTCACGCTCGCGAAGCTCGAACCCCGGAGCCTGTCCGAGGGTTTCGCGCTCAACCTGATCGGCATCCTCATCAAGAACCGTTTCTACGCCGACAACGGCATCGACTACGAGACGCAGCAGTGCCTCGAGGGATTCGGCGCGCTCGACCTGCCGCAGGAAATCGCCGGCTACAAGCCGCGTCCGCTCGAAGGCGTCTGGGCCACGCCCCCGTTCCTGCACAACGGTTCCGTGCCGTCGCTGTATGAAATGCTGCTGCCACCCGAAAAGCGCACCAAGCGCTTCTTCGTCGGGCGGCGCGATTACGACACCCAACACGCCGGCTACGCGATGGAGCCCGACGGAGAAGGCGATGACGACGGCTTCTGGCTCGACACGAGCCTCGAGGGCAACCACAACACCGGCCACGCGTTCGCGGCCGATGCCGCCACCTGGCAGAAACACCTTGCCGACCCGAAGAACAACCCGCTGCCGCACGGCGTGATCGGTCCGGAGTTCACCGACGAGGAGCGGTTCGCGATCATCGAGTACCTCAAGGTGCATCGCGATCCGGAGACGCCGGCTGACTACCAGCCGCCGCAGTGCAAGTTGTTCGGGGAAACGTTGTGAGTGGCGGGGCCGTGCCTCCGAAGGACGGCGCCGCGGGCGAGGCCTTCACCGAGGACTTCGGTACGGTCGAGCGTGCGGAGATCGACTGGATCCGGCGCCGGCGCCGCGTGACCGGCGCCGTGCCGGAAAACGCGCCGCTCGCGGGACTCGCCCTGTCGGGCGGCGGCATCCGCTCCGCCGCGTTCAACATGGGCGTGTTGCAGGCGCTGGCGAATCGCGGCCTGCTCGAACGCTTCGACTATCTTTCGTCCGTCTCCGGCGGCGGGTACATCGCCTCGTGCCTCACCTGGCTGCGCGCGCACGTGCCCGCGAGCTCGCTGCAAAGGCTCGGCGCGGTCCCGCTCGCGAGTGGCACGGGCACGGTGCTCGACTGGCTGCGCGCGCATGGACGATATCTCATCTCCGGACCGGGACTTTCGGGGTGGACGCTCGGCGCGAGCATCCTGGCCGGCACGCTGCTCAACCTCTTCGTGCTGTTGCCGTTCCTGCTGCTGCTCATCGGCATGGCGTCGGGCGACTGGTTCACCTTCGCATTTCCGCGCGACCTGGCGTTGCCCGGCGCGACAGGAGTGGTCGCGCACGACGGGTTCTTCCTCTTCGGCGTGGCCGGTTTCGCGCTGCTCGCGCTGTACCTCGTCGCGACATTGCTGTTCGCGTTCAGCACGGTGATGCCACCGTTGCGACAGATGAGCGCGGGCCAATACCTGAGGCTCAGCCTCGGCAAACTACTCGGCGGCGCCGTGATCTGCATCGGCATCGGCCTGTTCCCCGTTCTCGCGGGCATCGAGCGCACGGTGTTCAGCATGGTGAAGTCCGAGACGGCCGTGGAGCTGACGCGTCACTTCACGTGGCTCGCGCCGCTGGTGACCGGAGTGTTGTCGGTGCGGGCGGCGGGTAAACCGGGCACACACTCGGGCACGTTCGCCGTCGCCGGACTCGCACTCGTGCTGATCGGCCTGTTCACCGGGCTTTATCACCTGGCGCACCACACGCCGTTGCTTTCCACGCGGGGCTTCTACGCGTGGCTGGGGTTGTCCGCGGTGTTCGCCTTCGTGTGCGACATCAACGCGGTTTCGATGCACAGCTATTACCGCAGCCGGCTCGCGGAAGCGTTCCTGCCCGCGGTGTCGCCGGATGACCGGCATCCCGCGCTGTTCCGGCTCGCCGACGTGCGGGCGGAATCCGGCGGCCCGTTCCACATCATCAACACCACGCTCAACACCACGAGTTCGACGGACGCGAAGCGCCGAGCGCGCAACGGCGAGAACATGATCCTGACGCCGCTCTACTGCGGTTCGTCGGCGACCGGCTTCCGCCGCACGACCGACTACCTGCGCGGCGAGCTCACGCTGTCGACCGCGTTCGCCGTGTCGGGCGCGGCGGTCGATCCCGATACCTATGCGACGAACTCACGGCCGGTGAGCTTCCTCATGGCGCTGCTCAACGTGCGGCTCGGCGTCTGGGTGGCGAACCCGCGCCACGAGCCACGTCGCTGGCGCTGGCCGGCGTGGTACCAGCTCATGTTCCGGGAGATGCTCGGCGTCGGGCTCGATGAAAAGCAGGCGCGCATCCATCTTTCCGACGGCGGCCATTTCGAGAACCTCGGCGTGTACGAGCTGCTGCGCCGCCGTTGCCGCTACATCTTCGTGAGCGACGCCGGCGCCGATCCGAACGCGACGCTCGCGGATCTCGCGCAGGCCGTGCAGCGCGCGCGCGCCGATTTCGGCGCGGACGTGAACATCTGCGCTGATCCACTGTTCCACCGCGACGAACTACTGCCGCGCCAGCGCGCGCACCTTGTCGGCGAGGTGACCTATGCGGACGGCAGTCGCGGCGAAATCCTCTATCTCAAGGCGCTGGTGCGCACGGACCTGAGCGCGGACATCTATGGCTACTGGCGAACGAATCCGGAGTTTCCCAACCAGTCCACGGCGAACCAGTTCTACGGCGAGATGCAGTTCGACAGTTACCGCGAGCTCGGCCGGCAGCTCACCGAAGGCATCATCGGCGAGACGGATGCCGACATCGAGGGCATGTTCGCACGCTGGCGCGCGCAGCCGCGCGCGCCAGCGCAGGCGCAGTCGGCAATGGCGGCGATCAGGGAGACAGCGGATCTGGCGTGAGCGCCACGCCCCACCGGCCGCACGGCGGCTGGCAGTCTCCGTTGACGTAGATCTCGAGACCGAACTGCTCCGCCAGTAGTCTGGTGAGCGGCTGGCGCAACGCGTAGGAGTCGAAGCGCTCCGGCTCGACGATATCGGCCGTCACGAACACGTCGTGGCGCGAGTTGGTCAGCCAGTCCTCCTGGCCGCTCGCGACGAAATGGTTGCCGCGCACGAAGTACGGATGCACGCCGTAGGCGAGCGCGGCGAGGTCGCGAATGGTCGCATTGCGGATGAGCACGCCCGCCGGATCGGCCCGGATCTCGAAACGCGCTCCCATGCCGAAGGCCGCCGGCCGGATGATCATCGGCGCCGCCCGCAGCGTGAGCGCGTTCGCGATCAGCACCTCGCGTCGGTGCAGCGATCCGTGGATCGCTCCGCCTGTGAGTGGCAGGGCGAACGCCGCCAATGTCAGCGCCGTGAACAGCGCGCTCTTGAGGAAGCCGAGTCCCGGTTGGCGGTCGTCGGGATCGCGCTCGAGGCGCATGCGCTCCGTGTGCTCGTGAATTTCTTCCGCATGGCGGCGACGCGCCATCCAGCGCAGCAACGAGAAGGATGCCACGAGAGCGACGGGAAGCAGCAGCCAGGTCGAGCCGAGCGCGCGTGTCGGGGCGAACCAGGGCATCGCGGCGCAGACGGCTTTGACGACGCGTTCCGGCGGCGCGTCGCCCGGGAAGGCGGCCGGAAAACCGTGCCAGTACCCGAGCGCGAACAACAGGTGGAACGGCACGAGGAATTTGAACGCGGCGATGCGGTACAGCCACAGCCGCACGAGCGCGGAATGGCCATGCGCGAGCCAGGCCAGGACGCAGGCAGCCCCGGAGAACTGCAGCGATTGCCACAGGTGATCGACGGTCCCGTCGAGCATGAAACGTCAGCGGGTATCGGGAGGATCGAGCGAGGCGACGCGGCCGCAGGGATCCTGGCAGCGCCGGTTGACGTGGATCTCCATTCCGAAGCGGCTGGCAAGTAGTTTGGTCACCGTGCCCTGCAGCGCGTGCGGATCGAAATGCTCGGGCTCGTTGACCGGGCGCGGCAGATGGGCGTAGACGTCGTAGCGCACATCGTCGAGCAGCGAGTCGAAGCCGACGATCTTCGACGACTCGACGCCGTACGCGAGCGCGACCAGGTCGCGCAGCGAACTGTTGCGGATCACGACGCGATCGTCGTTCACGATCACGGATCCGCGCGGAGGGGCGCCGGGCGCCGCGGGCGCGATGGAAACGTCGGCCGAGCCGAGCGCGCTCGCGTGGCTGCGCAGCAGGTCGTAGCGACGCATCGCGACGTCGAAGGCGCCCGCGAACACCGGCACCGTCGCGACCACCAACGTGCAGGCGCAGAGCGCGCCCGCCTTCATGAATCCGAGCGCCCGCGGCCTGTTCGCAACCAGGATCTCGCGGATGCGCTGGGTCAGGTTGCCCGCGGTCGCCGACGAGAGCAGCGCGGGTGCGCGCCCGCTCCGGGCGCGCGCGCAACAATGCTGGCACACGGCGAGGATGCCGGCGGCGTATTCCTCCGGATCGTGACCCCGGTCGATAACCGCCTCGTCGCAGGCGCGCTCGCGCTCTTCGAGCAGGCGCCGGCCTATCCACCACACGAGTGGATAGAACCAGAACAGCGCCTCGACCGCGCGATGGATGTTCGCCTTGAGGTTGTCGTGTCGAGTGATGTGTTCGCGCTCGTGCGCGAGCACGGCTTGAAGTTGCGGTTCGGTCAGCTTCCCGAGCAGCGCGGCCGGCAGCAACACCACCGGCTGAAGGACACGGGCCGCGGACGGTTCGATGTCCTCATCCGTGATCCGCGCATCCGGCGGCGAGCCCGGCGCCGGCCTCGCTGCCCGGGAAATCCTGTTTGCGACGCTCCAGGCCGCGAACCAGCGCAGGAAGACGAGCATCGCGCCGGCGACCCAGGCGCCGACGAGCAAGGCTTCGAGTCCGAAAGTCGCGGGAGCATCCGTTGAAACCGGGATGGAAAGCGCGCTGGTCGGGGACAGCACCGGCGCCGCGGCGCTCATCGCTCCGTCGAGGAGGTCGGGCTGGGCCGCGACCGGCGGCAGCAGTCCGACGAACGAGCCGAGCGAATACAGCAGCGAAAAGGGCACCAGGAACTTGAGCGACGCCAGCATCCACAACCAGTGGCGCAGCGCGGCGCCATTCGCGCGCAGCCCGAACATGAGCAGCCAGACGCCGCCGCAGAACAGCGTCGACTGCCACAGATGGTCGAGCAGCGCGCCGATCATCTGGCCTTGTCCTTCGCGCCGCGGCTGGCGTGTTCGCGCAACAGCTTCTGCGCGTCCTCGATGTCCTCGTTCGAGATCTTGCCCATCTCGACCAGGTGCGCCATGACCGGACCCGCGCTGCCGCCGAACAAGCCCAACAACTCCTTGAGGAGCCGCGTCTGGACGGACTCGCGGGTCGTCGTCGCTTCGAATACGTGCGCGTTGCCTATCTTTTTGATGCGGCGCACGGCGCCCTTGGCCTCGAGCCGGTAAACCATGGTCTGCACGGTGGTGTAGGCAGGGCGGTCGCGCTTCACGATGGCTTCGTGGATTTCGCGAATGGAGCGTGGGCCATGACCCCACAACTCGCCCATGATTCTCAACTCGATCGGACTCAACTTCGGCTCGGCCACGATGGCTCCTGTTCGAAAACGGTACTTGTTACAGCTGTGGTCTACTCTATGACACGTGTAGTAAACGATGCAATGGCGATTTCACATTGCACCGCGATTCAGGTCGGTCGCGGGTCCCTGCAGGACCTGCCGCCGAACTTCTCCAGCATGATTTCGATGAGCGCCCGGACCTTGCGGGGGCATTTCCGCCGGGCGGCCGCACGACGTAGACCCCCGCTTCGGGCAAGGGGTAGTCCGGCAACAGGGGCACCAGCGCGCCGTTCGCGATGTGCTGCCGTACCTGCGGCATCTGCTCGGCTTCGTCGGGCTGAGGGACGTCACGTTCGTGCGCGCGGAGAAGACCGGCTACGGGCCGGATGCCCGCGCAGCGGCCATGGCGCAGGCGCGCCGCGAAATCTCGCAGTTGCCCGCGGCGCCGCTGCCGCGCGCCGCCTAACAATCGCGCAAGGGAATGGACGGGTCCGCGAGTTTCCGCGGATCCGGCCGCGCGCGCGCCGGGATCATCTTGCGCGCGGCCATCTGGTCCTTCGTGTGGTTGACGGTCTCGACCGCGATCAGCTCGCCGCCCCTGAGATAACAGACACTGAAGGCGCGGGTCGCCGGATCGCCGCGCAGCACGGCGGCGTCGAAGCCCGCGGCCAGGCCCACGATGACCATCTTGAGGTCGTACTGGTCCGACCAGAACCACGGCACCTTGTCGTGCACGGTAGTTAGTCCGAGCATGTTGAGCGCCGCGCTCGTGCCTTGCTCGAACGCGTTGTCGACGGATTCCAACCGCACCCGGGCGCCATAGTGCACGCTCGGATGCCGCGTGCAGTCGCCCGCGGCCCAGATGTGCGGATCCGACGTGCGGCAGTACTCGTCCACCAGAATCCCGTCGTCGCACGCGATTCCCGCGTCCCGCGCGAGCCCGTCCGCGGGCACCACCCCGATCGCCCCCAACACGAAGTAGTTTTCCCGGTTATCGGGGTTTTCGGTGCCAGGCACCGGAATCCGGGAAAACTCGCCGCAGCGGATCTCGACGCCGTGGCGCGCGTGCTCGGATTCGTAGAAGCGCGAGACAGACGGCGACACGACGCGCGACATCACGCGGTCGGCGGCTTCGAGGACAGTGACTTCGAGCCCGGCTTCGCGCAGGGTGGCCGCGGCTTCGAGGCCGATGTAGCCGCCACCGATGATGAGGACGCGGCGGCCGGGCGCGACCTGCTCCCGCAACAGGTCGACGTCCGCGGCGGTGCGCAGGTAGAACGGCCTTGCCGCCTCCCATTCCGGCGCCAGCAGGCGCGGGCGGCTCCCGGTAGCGATCAGCAGTTGGTCGTACTCGACCGACGTTCCATCGGTGATCTCCACCCGGCGCGCTGCACGATCGATGTTCACCGCGGCAAAACCGAGCCTCAGGCCGACGCCATGCGAGAGGTAATGATCCGCGTGCCGGATCAGCAGACGGTCGCGCTCGAGCGCGCCGGCGAGGTATTTCTTCGACAGGGGCGGGCGCTGGTAGGGCAGCAGATCTTCGTCCCCGATCAATGTGATAGGCCCCGTGTGTCCTCGCCTGCGCAGGGTCTCGATGGCCTGAGCGGCGGCCTGTCCCGCCCCGACGATCACCACCCGCAGATTCATTGGCACCTTCATCCGATTCACACCGTATAGATATAGTGAGCATGCTAGCTCGACGGATGTCCGCACCATTGTTGGGCGAGCAACGATCCGCCGCGCTAAATTGGTGCTCGCGAAACGCCCGTGCAAACGCCCAATCGCTTAATTGCCGCTATGTTGGGCTTTCGGGATACTGGCACGGAAGCTGCACTGCGATTAGGGCTCGCCGATGTCGGCGTCGACTCCATCGAAAGACTGGCAATAAAGAATTGGGAGAAAAGAAATGAAATTGGTCACCGCCATCATCAA
>JAEZCR010000122.1 GCA_023433465.1 Pseudomonadota bacterium
CGAACACGACCGGGATGCCGAGCCGCGACTCCTTCAGCGCGATGCGCTGGATCCGGTTGATGTCCGCGGCGGACCATTCGAACGCGGACATCTGGAAGCCGATGCCTTCGCGCGCGAGCTCTTCGGCAGGTTTGTTAGGCCGGCCGGCGGAATCCGGCCCGGTCATCGTGCCCTTGCTGAGCAGCATGAGCTGGTTGATCTTCTCCTCGAGCGTCATCTTCGCGAGCAACGCGGTGTCGCGCGGGTCGGGAGGAGCGGGAGGGCGCGCGAGGCACGCGGCGCAGAGCAATGCGAACAGGAAGAAGGAGAAGACCGAGGCGCGTTGCCGTGCGATGCGTTCCTGCATGTGCGTCCATCCTGGAGTCGCGCGCGAGGTGCGCGAGCACCTTCGATTGTAAGTCGACATTCGGGCCGTTCGTGCAACGCCGACGCGACACGGCGGCGTGAGCCTACATCCGGCTAGCCAGTCGCGGCGCATCGTGTCGCCAGGAGGTGAGCACCATGGCGAGGTACGGGAAGAAAGCGCAGCAGAAAGTCGAGAAGGTCATGCGCGAGAAGAAGCGCGGCACCCTGCGCAGCGGACGCTCGGGCAAGAAAGTGACGAGCCGCAAGCAGGCGATCGCGATCGGACTGTCCGAGGCGCGGCGCGCCGGCGGCAAGGTGCCGTCACGATCGAGCGGCGGACGCCGTCGTTCGACGAGCACGCGCAAGCGAACGAGCGCCAAGAAGAAGTAGGGACTGATGCATGCAGCGCGGTCTCGCGCCCCGATCAAGGGCCCGCGGCCGGGCCGCGTTGCTCCTGCTCGACGTCGTAACGGATTTTGCGTATCCCGATGGTCCGAGAGTCAGGCGCGCTCTCACTCGGCAGGCGCCGGCGATACGGACATTGCTCGCGAGGGCCCGACGGGCCGGCGCACCCGTCATCTATGCGAACGATACGGTGGGGCGCTGGCGCAGCGACGCACCTGCGCTGATTGCGCGCTGCACCGATCCGCGGCGTCCGGGCTCCGCGCTGGTGAGGTCCCTCGCTCCGGTCGACTCCGACTACATAGTCCTCAAGCCGCGCCACTCGGCGTTCTTCGGCACGCCACTCGCGGCGCTGCTCGACGATCTGCGCGTCGACACCCTGATTCTCGCGGGGGTCTCGGCGGAAAGCTGCGTCTGGATAACAGCGTGCGATGCACACACGCAGGGGTTCGGGCTCATCGTGCCGATGGATTGCATCGCGGGAGTTTCGGCGACCGCACGGCACGCGATGCTGACGAACCTGCGCGATGTACTGAGTGGCCGCACACCGCGCTCGGCCTCGTCCGTGAGATTCTGAACGGTAAGACCTACGACCGATTGTCCGTGTCCCGGCCACGAGGCGATGGTCTCGCGATGAGCGCAACCATCGCATCCGCGGAGGACGACGAACCGGTGCGTCCGCCGCACGTGCCCGAGGAACCGGTGCCGCCGATCCCGGACGTCGACGAAGCAAGAGCCGAGGCCGCTTCGACGACGTATTCGCACTACCGGACGACGTTGTCCAACCACCGGACTGGCCTGTCCGAGCACCGCACGCAGCTCTCCGAGTACCGCACGGACCTGTCGAAGCTGCGTACGAAGTTGTCCGGAAGACGCACCGAGATGTCGATGCGCCGGACGGGCATGTCGTTCCAGCGCACGCGTTTGAGCGCGGAGCGCACGCTGATGTCCTTTATCCGCACGTCACTGTCGATGATCGGCTTCGGATTCACGATCTACCAGGTACTGAAGAAGCTGGTCGAGTCGGGCCTCATTACCGACCTCGGGGCGTCGCGGCACTTCGGCACCGCGCTCGTGGCGCTCGGTGTCGTCCTGCTGATCGGCGGGATCTTCTACCACCTGGCCTTCATGCGCGAGCTGCGCCACACGCGCAGTGCGATGCGCGATGCCGGGCTGGTTCACGCGGAGAGCGGCTATCCGGTATCGCTCACGCTGCTCACTGCGCTCGTGCTGCTGGTGCTGGGACTGGCGGTGGTGGCGAGCATCATGTTCAGGATTGGACCGCTGGCCTGACGACCGCAATCCCCACTTTTTACACCGGCACCCCTATCCCCACCTATTGGAAGATGCCGCGTTCGAGGATCGTGCCGTGGCCGAGGGGCCGGCCGATGCTGAGCCACGCGCTCCAGGATTCCGTGGAGGTCGCGCCGATTCCGAGCGTCAGCGGACCGAACATCGTGCGTCCCGTCAGGAATACCGAGCCGCCGTACAGCTCGCCGGTGCGGCCCGTATCGATGCGATCGTAGACGGCACCGCCGACGATGCGTCCGCCGACGTACAGCGCGAAATTCTTGATCGGCATGATCTCCTTGACGTTCCAGAGATAACTCGTGCCGATGGTCCAGTAGCTGCCGACGCGCAGCTCGCCGAGCTCGAGCCCGGGAAAACTGCCTGGACCGCCGAGCGCGAACGCGCGGTCGGGTGGCAGGTCGTTGCGAACATCCGTTCCACCCGCGGCCGTGACCCACAAGACATCGCGACGTAACGGCACCGCGAGGCCGACGCCGAGCTCGGCGCGCTCCCAGCCGCGGTCGCCGCCGAACGCATCGTCGGCAAAGATGTATTCCAACGCCGCGGTCATGCCCCTGGTGGGGCTGAAGCCCGAGTCGCGACTGTCGTACTGCGCGCCGAGGATCAGGCCGGTGTCGACGGGTGAGGATTCGGGCATCAACGTGGAGCCGATGTCGACTTCGATGTCGCGCTGGTCGTAGAGGTATCCGAGCCGCAGCTGCGCGTATCGTCCGATGTTGGCGCCGACGTCGATCTGCGCGCCGGCGTCGCGGAACGAGTAACGCGATATGCGCTCGTCGTCGAGGAAGACGTCTTCGATGGAGCGCGAGTACGCGGCGCGAGGCTCGATGAACCAGCGCTGCGCGACGTCGAGGGGCTGGTAGAAGCTGGTGGCGACCAGTTGCTGGCCGCCGAACTGGATCTCGTTGCGCCACTGCGCGCCGAGCGGATTCACCCAGGTCCGCACGTGACGGCCGTACAGGCCAAACGTGAGGTCGCCTTCGATGGAGGCGTACAGTCCGAGGTCGAACTTTAGGTAGTTGGGCCCGTAGACCTTCTCGCGTGGCAGCCAGGTGAGCGTGGGCGAGGCGCGATCGCCGTCGAGTCGGTAGCCGACCGAATCCAGATCCTGCAGCACCGACATGCGTTGCGCTTCGCGGCTGATCGCGGCGCTGTCGACGACGTCGCCCGGCCGGGCGCGGTCGAGCGAGGCGAGATATTCGGGATTTACGTGTTTCAGTCCCTCGAAGCGCACGCCGGCGAGATGGGCCTGGATGTCCTGCGAAGTCGTCACTCGCTTGCGCCAGGCCGCGTAATGCGCGGGCGGCAGGGAGTAGCGCGCCAACGCCTGAGCGCGCGCGCGCGCGGCTGCTTCGCCAAGCGGAATCGTCTCGGGAACGCGTTCGAAATCGGCGGTGGTGATCGTTCCCATGTGCACGTCGATGCGCACGTCGTTTGGGCCGATGGCCTGCAGCTGAAGCTGCTCGTTGGCCTCGATCATGACGTCCATCGTTCGGCTCAGGAGCTGCAGCGCGCTTTGCAGTCGCTTCGGGTCGACGGCCGGCTCGACGAGGTTCACGACGATCACCACGTCGGCGCACAGCTCGCGCGCGACGTCGATCGGGATGTTGCGCACGAGACCGCCGTCGGAAAGGATCATGTCGTTCATGAGCACGGGCGCGAACGCGCCCGGAATCGCCATGCTCGCGCGCATCGCGGTCGCGAGATCGCCGTCGCGCAGCACGACCATGCGGCCCGTCACCATGTCGGTGGCGACGGCGCGGTAGGGGATGGGCAGCCGGTCGAAATTGGTTTCGAGCCGCGCGCTCGCGACGTAGCTGCGCAACAGGTCTTCCACGTTGCTCGTGTTCACGAGGCCACCGGGAACGTGCAGCGTTCCCTGGCCGAGACCGAATTCGAACTCGTTGCTGTAAGTCGCGCCGGCGCGTTTCTGCTCGATGGGTTCCAGTTCGCGGCGACCCTGGCTGCCCACCACTTTCTTCCAGTCGATGGTCGTGACGAACTTCTCGAGGTCGGCGGCCGGGATGCCGGACGCGTAGCCGCCGCCGACCAGCGCGCCCATGCTGGTGCCGG
>JAEZCR010000153.1 GCA_023433465.1 Pseudomonadota bacterium
GCAACGGCACGATTGCGCCGACGATGGCCGAAGTGCCGGTGACGTTGGTTCCCACGCTACCCGCCGACTTGGCCTGTTTCAAATCCCAAATGGTGGCCTCGTAGTCCGATTCCTTCTGCCACCATCCAAATCCGATACATCCGGCTCCGCCGGGCGCCGCGCCGCAGGCCAGGCTGCCGCCACCATCGGTCTTGCGCGTGCTGCCGTCCAGCCAGACTACATAACGCACGCCGCTTTCCGAGATCTTTTCGGCAACACCTGGGCGTGAAAGCAACGCACTCATGGCTTCCGGTCTGCCGGGAGCGGTCGACGGCTCGAACCAGGGAAACATCTTGTCGACGAATTCGTTGTTGTCGTGCACGGCCAGACCCTGGCGGCCGCTGCCGAGACCGTCGCCGACGCAATCCATGAAATCGTCTTCGGCGCCGGACCCTTCGATCTGCGGCTTGGCCAGGATGACGACGCGTTCGCCCTTGGCGATCGGGGTGGCCAGCTCACGGGATTCTTCGATGCGTGCCTGCATGCATCCGGTGGCCAAGAGAACACCCACACATGCGGTCGTCATGCGGATTGCGTTCTTCATCGACTTGCTCCCGAAGCCGGATGTGAAATTTCAGTGGGCACGGCAAGTATGCCACGTTGCAGCACACCGACTTTGTGACCGCGAGCCCTCGGGCCGGTTCCCAGCGGCGAGAAGTCAAATGAGATCGAGCTGCTGGTGCGCGCCAGGCGGGCGAAAAAGATCGGTCGTGAGGTCATGGAGTCGTTCCGGCGGAAATCCCAGTTTCCGGCACGCTAACTGGAAACGCTGACGAATGAGATGGGCCACGGGTCCCATCGCATGCATGCGCGTCCCGAAGGAGGGGTCGTTGTCGCGCCCGCCGCGCATCGCCCGTACCTGCGACATCACGTGCGCGGCGCGGTCGGGGAAATGCTCGGCGAGCCACTCCCGGAAAAGATCCTTCACTTCCCAGGGAAGGCGCAACATGGTGTATCCGGCCTGCGACGCACCCGCTTCGCGCGAGGCCTCCAGCACCGCTTCGATTTCGTGTTCGGTCAGTACCGGAATGATCGGCGCAACCAGCACTCCGACCGGGACGCCCGCATCCGCGAGGACTCGCATGGCCTTGAGTTTCGCGGCCGCGGACGACGCGCGCGGCTCGAGGATGCGCTTCATGTCGTTGTTCAGCGTGGGAATGCTGAACATCACGCTTGCGAGATTGTCGCGAGCCAATGCCGCGAGCAGATCCACGTCGCGCGCGATCAGGGCCCCCTTGGTCGTGATCGCGACCGGGTGCTTGAACTTGAGGAGTACCTCGAGGATGGAGCGCGTGACTCTCTGTGTTTTTTCGAGCGGCTGATACGGGTCCGTATTCGCGCCGAGCATGATCGTGGAGCATTGGTATCGCGGAGCCGAAAACTCTTTTTCTAACAGGCGTGCCGCGTCCAATTTGTAGAAAAGTTTGGTTTCGAAGTCGAGGCCCGGGGAAAGTCCTAGATAGGAATGGCTCGGACGAGCGTAGCAGTAGGGGCACGCATGAGCGCATCCCCTATATGGATTGATCGATTTATCGAATCCGATGTCGGGCGAGTCGTTGCGGCTGATGATCGACCGCGCAGGCTCGGGCATGACGGTCGTCGCAAGTTTGTTTGGCGGCTCTTCCTCGTACCAGCCATCGTGCTCGAGCGTGTGCGTCAGCTTGTCGAATCGTCCCTGCGGATTCGAAAGCGCGCCATGACCTTTGATCGCGCCTGCCATGCACGGACTGTATTTCCGTACAGGTCGCGAGTAAATCCAGTCCCCGTAGTGCATGCGACCTGTATGACGCTTTGGCCGCACTCGATCCTTTGAAGCTTCTCCCGGCTTTTCCGTGCCAGGCACCGTCTTCAGTGCTTCGGGTCGGGGAAGCGGTCGAGTTTTCGGAGCTCGGGGAAGACCTTCATGTAGGAGCCCACGACGATCAGCGTGGCGCAGCCGCCGATCAGCACGGCGGGCACGGTGCCGAACCATCTCGCCGTCACGCCGGACTCGAATTCGCCGAGCTCGTTCGACGCGCCGATGAACATCGAATTGACCGCGCTCACGCGGCCGCGGATCGCGTCGGGTGTTTCGAGCTGCACGAGGAGCTGGCGCACGAACACGCTGATCATGTCGCCCGCGCCCAGGACGGCGAGCACGGCGAGCGACAGCCAGAAATTGGTGGACAGTCCGAAGACGATGGTCGCGATGCCGAACGCCGCCACGCCGCCGAACATCCAGCGTCCTGCGTGCCGCGTGATCGGACGCAATCCGAGGCCGAGCGCCACGATCGCGGCGCCGACACCCGGCGCGGCGCGCAGCAGTCCGAGGCCCGCGCTGTCGACGTGCAGCACATCGGTGGCGAACACCGGCAGCAATGCAGTGGCGCCGCCGAACAGCACCGCGAACAGGTCGAGCGAGATCGCGCCCAACAACGGCTTCTTGCCGACGACGAAACGAAAGCCGTCGAGCACGCTGTGCCAGCGCCATTGCGTCGCGGGCCCCTGCGGCCGTACGGGCCGCACGTTCGCGACCATGAGCACCGTGAACGTCAGCAGTGCGCACGCGATGCCGTACACGACGTCGTAACCGAAGATCGCGAGCACGCCGCCGATCGACGGCCCCGCGATCACGCCGGTCTGGAAGAGCACCGCGTTGACCGACACCGCGCCGGGCAGCAAGTCCTTCGGCACGAGGTTCGGTGTCATCGCCTGCCCCGCCGGCGCCCAGAACGCGCGCGCCACGCCTAACAAGACCATCGCGCCGAACACGATGGCCACGTTGCCGCTGCCGGAAAGCGTGAACCACAGGAGGATCGCGGCGCCCGTGAGCTCGGCGGTATAGGCGCAGGCGATGATGATCCGGCGGTCGAAGCGGTCCGCCACCTGGCCGCCCGGCAGCACGAGCGCGAGGAATGGCAGGAACTGCGCGAGGCCGATGAGGCCGAGGTCGAGCGGATCGCGCGTGATCTTCCAGACCTGGAACCCCGCGACCACGTTGATCATTTGCCAGGCGAGCGTGCCGGCGAGTCGTCCGAACGCATAACGCGCGAAGTCGGGCTGGCTCAGCGCCTGCAACGCAGGCGAACGGGTCTTGATGCTCAAGGGATGCCGGGTAGTTGGGGTGCGCGCACTTTAGCTGGTAACTTCGTGCCCGGCAGGGCCACTTTGTCAGGAAACTCGTGAGGGCGATGCGATGAAGGCCGGATTCGCGGTGGGAGTCGTGGCAACCGTGTTGTGCGCCTGCGCGGCGAATGGCCCTGCGCCGCCTCCGCCCGCGCCGGCCCCTCCCCCGCCGCCGACACCCGACGAGCAGTTCGAAGCGATCGCGAAACGCTATCTGCGCGAATTCCCCGAGCTTTCTCCGGTCAGCGCCACGGGCCTGGGAGATCACCGCTTCGACGACCGGCTCGACGACGTGAGCGCGGAAGGCTGGGAGGCGCAGGCCGCGTTCGCGGACACCTATCTATCGGCGCTCGAGCCGATCGATGCGTCGCACCTGTCGCGGTCGAACCAGGTGGACCTGCTGCTCCTGCGTCACCGGCTCGAGTACCAACGCTGGAGCATCCGCACGCTCGCCCAGTGGCGCTGGAATCCGCTGATCTACACCAGCATCGCGGGCGATTCGCTGTACGCGCTGCTGGCGCGCGACTTCGCGCCGCTGCCGCAGCGGCTGGGCAACATCGCGGCGCGTCTGGACGAGATGTCGCGCCTGCTCGCGCAGGAGCGCGACGTGCTGGAGCCCGCGCGCGTGCCGAAGATTCACGCGGAAACCGCGATCCGCCAGAACGCGGGACTCATCTCGATGCTCGACGACGAGATCCCGAAGCAGCTCGCGGCCCTGCCCGACGATCGGCAGGAAGCGATCCGGGCGAGCATGACAAGAGCGCGCACGGCGCTGTCGCAGCACCAGATCTGGCTCGAGAAGAAGCTGCTGCCCGACGCGCAGGGCGATCATCGACTGGGCGCCGAACTCTACGATCGCAAGCTCGGCTTCGCGTTGTTCTCGCCGCTGTCGCGCACGGAGATCCGGCAACGCGCCGAGTCGGAGCTGGCCCGGACTCGCGCCGCGATGTATGCGATCGCGCGCGACGTCCTCGAGGGAAAACGCGGCGCTCCGCCCACGCCCGAGCGACCCAGCGAGAAACAGCAGCAGCGCGCGATCAAGGCCGCGCTCGAGCTCGCGTACGCGCAGCGACCCACGCGCGACGGCGTGCTCGAAGCCGCGCGCGCCGCGCTCGTCGACACGACCGAGTTCGTACGCGCGAAGGATCTCGTCTCGCTGCCGGATGAGCCGCTCGAGATCATCCCGATGCCCGAATTCCAGCAAGGCGTCGCGCTCGCCTACTGCGATTCACCCGGCCCGCTCGAATCGAAAGGCCAGAAGACTTTCTACGCGGTCTCGCCGATCCCGGCGCAATGGACACGCGCGCAGACGGACTCCTTTCTGCGCGAGTACAACTCCCTGTCCATTCGCGATCTCACCATTCACGAGGCGATGCCGGGACACTATCTACAGCTCGCGCACTCGAATCGTTATCCCTCGCCGCTGCGCGCCGTGCTTTCCTCGGGACCGTTCGTGGAAGGCTGGGCGGTGTACGCCGAGAAACTCATGATCGAACAGGGCTATCTCGCGGATGAGCCGCTCATGGAGCTCATCCAGCTCAAGTGGTACCTGCGCGTGGTCGTGAACGCCCTGCTGGACCAGGCCGTGCACGTCGACGGCATGTCGCGCGACGAGGCGATGAAACTCATGACGGAAACGGGTTTCCAGGAGGAGCGTGAAGCGGCGGGCAAGTGGACACGCGCGCAGCTCACTTCGGCCCAACTACCCACGTATTTCGTCGGCGCGCAGGAGCACTTCGAGTTGCGCGCGGAAGCCGAACGTCGCGCCGGCGCCGGCTTCGATCTCAAGGAATATCACGACAAGGTGCTGTCGTTCGGCTCGCCGCCGGTGAGGTTCGTGCGCGCGCTGATGTTCGAACTGCCGATCGAATGACGCGCCGCTGTCTTCCGACCAAATGGTCCGATTGAATGGTTCGCTTGAGTTGCGCGTAGACGCGCCGGGCGGCCTTACTACTCCGGACGCGAGTTGTTCCGCTTGACGACGAGGCCCGCGACATCCTGGGCCTTCGCCTTGATCTTCTTCAGCCAGTGGCGGGCCCACGCGAACTCGATGCTGAGGATGCCGAGGCCCACGGGAATCACCACGAATGCGGGTCCGGGCAGCGCGATCATCGCGACGCCGATGAGCAGCACGGTGCCACCGACGATTCCAATGACGATGCGCTTGGCGAACTTGTAGGTTCCGAACAGCGGATGCTTGTCGTCGAACACCAAAAGAGACCTGATGACTGCGGTCGGCGGCATTCTACACAGACCGGCATGTCCGGCCCGCGTTCCCGGCGAATCGGTCAGGAGCCGAGAAAAATCCTGTACACCGGATTGTTAGTCTCTTCGCTGTAGGAGTAATGCAATACATTGAGGTGATCGACGAAGTCGGCCGCCTCGGCCGGAGGTACGTCGATCCCGGCAAGTACCCGGCCGTAGTCCGAACCATGGTTACGGTAATGGAACAGCGTGATGTTCCAGCGCGTCCCGACCGACTGCAGGAACTTCAGCAGCGCGCCTTTGCGTTCCGGAAATTCGAAGCGATAGAGTCGCTCATTGGCGACGTTGCCGTTCGCGTGGCCGCCCACCATGTACCGCACGTGCAGCTTCGCTATCTCGTTGTCCGTCATGTCGGTGACGCCATAACCCGCGGCCTTGAGCGCAGCGATGACCTCATCACGCTCCTCGCGGCCGCGTGCGAGCCCGAAGCCGACGAAGATCTGCGCGCGTTCCTTCGCGCCGAAGCGGTAGTTGAATTCGGTGACCGCGCGCGAGCCGAGGACTTCGCAGAAGTGCAGGAAGCTGCCCGGCTTCTCGGGAATCTCGACGGCCAGCAATGCTTCGCGCGCCTGTCCCACATCAGACCTCTCGGCGACGTATCGCAGCTGGTCGAAGTTCATGTTGGCGCCGCTGTTGAGCGTGACGAGGCGTTTGTCGCGCCAATCGTTCACCGCGCAGTACTTCTTCATGCCGGCGACGGCCAGCGCGCCCGCGGGTTCGACGATCGCGCGCGTGTCCTCGAAGATGTCCTGGATGCCCGCGCAGATCTCGTCGGTGTCGACGAGCACGACTTCGTCGACGTGTTCGCGGCACAGACGGAAGGTCTCTTCTCCGACACGCCGCACGGCGACGCCATCCGCGAAGATGCCGACGCGCTCGAGCGTGATGCGTTTCTTCGCGCGCAGGCTCTCGAACATCGCTGCCGCGTCGACGGGCTCGACGCCGACTATCTTGATCTTGGGATTCAGATACTTCGCGTAGAGCGCGATACCGGCGATCAGACCGCCGCCGCCCACCGGCACGAAGATCGCGTCCACGTCGCCGCGGGCTTGCCGCAGGATCTCGACCGCGATGGTGCCCTGCCCCGCGATCACGTCCGGATCGTCGAAGGGATGAACGAAGGCGAGGTTGCGCTCCCGCACGATGGTCTGCGCATGTTCGTAGGCGCTGTCGTAGTCGTCACCGTGCAGCACGACTTCGCCGCCGAGGTCGCGCACCGCGCTGACCTTGATGCTGGGCGTGGTGAGCGGCATCACGATGGTCGCGGGAATCCCGCGGCGCCGCGCCGCGAGCGCCACGCCCTGCGCGTGGTTGCCCGCCGATGCGCAGATGACGCCGCGCTTCGCGACCGACTCCGACAGGTGCGCGATCTTGTTGTAGGCGCCGCGCAGCTTGAACGAGAACACCGGCTGCAGATCCTCGCGCTTGAACAGCACCGAATTGCCCACGCGCCGCGAGAGGCGCGGCGCGGCTTCGAGCGGGGATTCGTTCGCGACGTCGTAGACGCGCGCCTTGAGGATGCGTTCGATGTAGTTATCGGTCATGCGAGGCGATCAGCGAGGCCGGAAGGCCCGCTACTCTAGCAGGACGGCGGCAGTTAGCCGCGAACCGTATAGCGGAATTGCGTCCGGCCGATGTTGATCCGGTCGCCGTCCTTGAGCGCCTGGCGGGTGACCCGTTTTCCGTTCACGAACACGCCGTTGGTGCTGTTCAGGTCCTCGATCGTCGTGTGCGCCGGACCGGCGAGCAGCACCGCGTGATAACGGCTGACGTGTTTGGTGTCGAGCACGAGCTCGTTGTCGGCCCCGCGGCCGATGCGCGTGCGGCGCCCGAGCACGTGGACGAACTCGGTATTGCCATCCGTGCGGATCAGGACCCGCGCCGGGCCCTCGAGCGCGATTTCCTCGCTCGTATGCGCGATCGAATCGGTGCCGGCCGTCTTGCGCAATTCGAGGTCGGTCTCCAGTTGCTGGATGCGCGTATCGCGCAGCAGGATCGAGCGCTGGCTTTCGGCGATGACCGCGCGCCATTCCTCCACCGTGACGCTGACTTCGGAGAGCTTCCCGGTCTTGTCCCGCAGCTCGATCTCGAGATTGCGGATGTTTTCTTCGGCGACCTCGAGATCCTGTTCGCGCTCGGCGATGCGCGCGGCGGCGGTCGCGAGTTGCCCGGTGAGTTCGCGCACGCGTCCCTCGAGCGCGGCGATCTCCGCGCGCATCTCCGGGACGTTGGGATCGATCGCGCTCAATGCGTCGGCGAGCCGGGCGCTCAACACCGTCACCTGCTCCTGGCGGGCGCGCATGTCGGCCTCGAGCATCGCGATCTGCGACTCGCGGCGCGCGATGCCCGCGCGCGCGTTGGCGAGATCGACTTGGAGCGCCTCGCAGCGAGCCTGCGTGTTCGCGAGCACGACGGCCTGTTCGTCGGTTGCGCGCCGCTGCGCATCGAGCACACGCTCGAGCATCTGCAGCTTTTCGGCGCGCGCGAACAATTCGTCTTCGAGCGTGCGTTCGTCCGCGCTGTTCGCGCCCTGGCGCGCGCGGGCGCTCTGCTCGACTTCCAGTCGTTCGGCGAGCCGCGCGCGCAGCTGGGCGGACTCCGCGTTCGCGCGAGTGATTGCGGACGTACGCTCGGCATCGGCGATGCGCACGCGTTCGTCGAGCTCCTCGATCCGTCGTTGCGCCCGGGCGAGCGCATCGCGCAGCTCATCGAGCTCGGGCGGCGCCGACTGTTCCGTGATGAGGGGCGCGGAAGCGATTTCCGGCGGGACGGTCGTCGCCGCGACGGGCGACGCAACGACCGGTGCGGGCGCCACAGGCGCCGGCGCAACAGGCTCGGTCGCCTTGCGTGACTCCGCCTTGCGAACGATTTTCCTGGCGCTCGGCCTCGCGATCGCGGGCATCTCGTGCGTCGCGCTGATCGACGTGTCGAATTCGGCGGCGGGACGCAGCGTGGGGATCGAATCCGTGCGCGTAAGGGTGTCTTCGAGCGACGCTTCGTAGGCCGCGACATCGAGCACGGGCAGCTCGGCCGTGGCTTCGCTGTCGGACTCCGCCGAAGGAGCGACGTGATTTACCGGTGGCATCGCCGGACATCCCCAAGGTTCATTTTTATGGAGGAATTCTAGCCTCGCCCGTCCTTAGGACGCTCGCAGACTTTTGTCCCATGGCGGATTCTGCGATGAAGCACTCACGTTTCTGTCAAATCCGCGACACATAAAAGTGGATCAGGTAGGCAAACGCCGACAGGCACGTGTAGGAGTAACCCTGACGCATCCAGTATCCGCCGCGCCGCCCTGGGTTATCTTTGCGCCACATGAACCTTTCCACTCCGCCGCCGCGCTTGCGCCGCGCCTATTTCGAATGCCGCCACGGCCAGCTCCACGTTCACAACGCCATCCCGTCCGGCGGCGGCTTCGACGAACAGACCACGCTGATCTGTCTGCACGCGAGCAGCGCCACGGGACGCAGTCTCTTCGAGCTTTCGAAAGAGCTTGGCAAGTCGCGCTCGGTTTACAGCCCTGACATTCCCGGCTGCGGGGAATCCGACGCGCCGCCGAAAGGACTGACGAGCGCCGGTTACGCCGAGGCGATCGGTGATTTCATCGACTCGATGCGGTTCCGCCAGGTCGACTTGTTAGGCGTGCATTCGGGCGCGGCGATCGCGGCGGAACTCGCGAT
>JAEZCR010000157.1 GCA_023433465.1 Pseudomonadota bacterium
GTTTGCGGCGACGGGCGGCCGCGGCGCCCAGCAGACCCAGCGCCATCAGGCCGAGCGTCGCCGGTTCGGGAACGCTGCTCGTGCGACCGAAGGCGTGGTTGTCGCTCTCGAACGCATAACTGGTCGACGCGAAATCGATGCGGTCGAAGGTCGTGTCGAAGAAGAAGTTCACGTAGCGGTTCGAACCGGCGGAGCGCTGATCACCCAGCTTCGTGCCGGCCTGAAGGACGTCGAGTCCGTTGATCGACGCGATCAACGAGCCGTTGCTGTAGAAGTTCAGCCAGTTGTAGTCGTCGATCGAGCCCCAGTAGAGGCCGAAGTAGTCGTACGACGTACCCGCCGCGGCGGTGAACGTGCCGACACCGTAGGAGACGGTGTAGTAGTAAGTGCTGTCGCCCGCGGGAGCCGCGGTCGTCGAATCCGAGAAGTTGACCACCCTGCCGGCGCCCGAGTAACTCCCGGGGCCGTCACCTTCGAAGTCGACCACGATCGCGCCGTCGACCTGGGTAGTCAGGCCGGGCGTGAACGTCGTGACGAAATCCGCATGCGCGGCAAGCGAAATCGTCGCCAGCGCGATGCTCGAAAGGGTCTTGCCAGCCAGCTTCATCTCATCTCCTTCTGAAACACGCTGAAGTAGTTGCAGCATCCGGGCCAACTCCACAAATGCTTGATTTGCCGTTGGATCGGAGAAACGCCGGAAACTGCATGTCAGATATTCCGACGCGCGCCTGGATCGACACTGAACATATGCGAGAAGATAGTGTGACGCGGTTCACGTACCCGCTGATCGCGTGCGTCGCGCATTGAGGATCGAATGGCCGTGATGCGGTCGCGTACTTTCGTACAGGTATTCAAGACTGCCGCGCAAAGGTGGGTGGAGCACGACGCGTTCGAACATGCGTCGGCCCTCGGTTTCTGCACGCTGTTTTCGCTCGCGCCGCTCGTGATCATCGTCGTCGCGATCGTCGGCATGGTGTTCGGCGAGGACGCGGCCAGTGGTCAGATCTCCGCCGCGATCTCGGATCTCGTCGGGACCCGCGCCGCGGCGGCCATCGAGGAAGCGGTGCGGCGCTCGCGCGTGGAAGAGGCGGGACTCTGGCCGACGATCGCCGGATTCGGCGCGCTCATCTTCGGCGCGACGACCGTGTTCGCGCAGATGCAGAGTTCGCTCAACAAGTTCTGGGGCGTGCGCTCGAAGCCGGCGCGAAGCGGCATCCTGACGTTCATCACCGTGCGCCTGCTGTCGCTGAGCATGGTGCTGATCATCGGCTTCCTGATGCTGACCTCCTTCGTGGTGAGCGTCGCGATCACGGGCATCATCGAGTACGCACGAGACTGGATTCCGATTCCCGGGATCGCCGTCGCGGCCATCGACCTCGTGGTGTCGCTCGGCGTCACGACGGTGCTCTTCGGCCTGCTGTTCAAGGTCCTGCCCGACGTGCAGATCCAATGGGCCGATGTCTGGCGCGGTGCGTTCTTCACGGCGCTGCTGTTCGCGATCGGCAAGTACCTCATTTCGCAGTACCTGACCCACGTCGCGCCCGCCTCCACGTTCGGTGCGGCGGGGTCGCTGGTGCTCGTGCTGCTGTGGGTTTACTACTCGTCGCTGATCCTGTTTTTCGGGACGTGCCTGACCTACGCCACGATCCTGGTTCGCGGAGACGCAGTGGTTCCGAAGAAGACGGCAGTGCGGACGAGCGTCGTGCTCGAGGAATCCTGATCGCGGCTCATAACCTCGGTGGCCGGATCTGCGTGAGGGGCTCACCCAGAACGGGACGTTGAAGTTCGCGATGCGAGGCGGGTGACAGGCGCTCGTCTATCCACTCCAGGATGTCCGCCATGACCTGCTTCTTGCCGACGTCCGCCAGAAGATCGTGGAAATGACCCTCGTAGAACTTCAATGTCTTGTCGCTCGAGCCGGCCCTTTCGAAGAACTCCTTGCTGCCGCTCGGCTTCGTCACCTTGTCGGCGGTGCCGTGCATGATGAGGAGCGGCAGCGTGAGTCGTCCGAAGCTTTTTTCCAGCAACTGGTCCGCCCGCACGAGCTCGGCGATCGTTTCGCTCGGCTGCGCTTCGTTGGCGATGAGTGGATCGGCGTTCAGCGCGGCCACGACCGCCGGATCGCGCGAGAAATCTTCGTTCTTGAGCTTCAATACGTGCGCGTGCGGCGCAACGTGGCTGATCCCCTTGACGATCGCGAGCGCGATCTCCGGGCCGGGCACCTGATAGGCGAAGTCCTCGCAGATCAGGCCCGCGAGCTCATCCTGGTGCTCGAGCGCGTAGCCACACGCGATCACGCCACCCGCGCTGTGCCCTAACAGGAATATCGGCAACCCCTTCTCGCGCGTCTTGACGAAATCGATGAACGTCGCGAGGTCGCGGGTCCAGTCGGAAAACTTCTTCACGAAGAAACGCTCGCCGTCGGAATGCCCGCGGCCGCGATGGTCGAGCGCATAGACCGCGAGCCCATTGGCTGTGAACTGTTCCGCAGCCCATCGATAGAGGCCGCTGTGCGCGTTCAGTCCGTGTGAAATGACGACCACGCCGCGCGCCATGCCTGCCGGTTGCCACTCGCGTGTGAAGATCCTGACGCCATCGACGCCTTGAAAGCTTCCCTGATTCATGTGCGTGGTCCTTCGCGTGAGTGACGGCACGTAAATGGTCCCCGCGTTGGATCCGCAATGGAATCTCCAATGCGGGAAATCGTGGTGGGAATTGGTGACGTGTGAGTTGCACTTCGTCGGCCGGTTGCTGTTCGAAGAAATCGAATGGGAAGTGGTAAGCGGTATGAAACGTTACCGATGTGACCGGAATGGACAGGGAATAATTGGTCGGGGTGAGAGGATTTGAACCTCCGACTCCTACGTCCCGAACGTAGTGCTCTACCAGGCTGAGCTACACCCCGAATCACGGACCCGGTGCCTGCCGGTTCTGGACCGGGCGGGTGGCAGCGGGGCGCGCAGTCTACTGAAGCGCCCCGCGCGGTTCAATTGAAACGACTATATCTCGTTGAATTGCGGGGTTGAATTGCGGGCTCGCCGCGGCCTCGGGACAATGCGCCCGAGTCACCGGAGGCAGGGTTCGGATGTTCAAGTTCTTGACCGTGCTCGCATTGGCGGGCGTCACGGGCGTAGCGCTGGGCGAAACGCCAGCGGCCTCGAAGAACGGCTGGGCCCGGGACGGACAGGCGCTCCAACTGGAATGCGCCGGTGTCGCCCCAGAATCCGCCGCTGCGGTGCACGGCGATGTCACCGTGACGCTCGAATGCCCGGCCGGCGACACCCTGCGCATCCTCTATAAGAAGAATGACGGCACGTTGCGCCTGGACGTGCCATGGAGAGAAATGGACGGCGGAGCCTGGCGTCCACGGGAAATCCTCTGGTCGCCCGATGGCCTCGCCTTTTTGCTCAATGGATCGAGCAGGGGGGATGGACGCTCCGACTTCGAGGTCTTCCGCATCGAAAACGACGCGCTGGTGCGCCAGGCGATCTCGAACTCCGCGCGGAAAGACATGGTCGCGCGGCTCGCACGCTGCTGGCCGTACATCCGCGAGATCGCCGGCGCTGATCCGCGAATCAACACGTTCGCGGCCGCCTGGCGGAACGACACGCTCGACGTGGTTACCGAAGTGCCGTGTGACTCGCACTACGAAAACAGCATGTGTTCCGTGTACGGCTACGAAATGGACGCGCGCACCGGCGCCATCGCCCGCGTCCTCTCCGCGGCCGACGTGAACAACACCTGGTATCCGCACATGCGCTGGAGCATGGCCGCGTCCGACCTGCCGAGCTGCGATCCGGACACGGGCAAGGTGGTAGATAGATGAACGATCCGGGCGCCGCTGCCGGAATCGCGGCGCCCGTCACGCAGGCGGAGCGCGTCGAACTGCTGGACGTGTTGCGCGGCGTCGCGCTGTTCGGCGTGTTCCTCATGAACTTCACGGTGTTCGCCGGCGCGGGTGTGATGGCGACCGATCAGCAGGTGGCGGCGCTGCCGACGGTTACCGTGGACGCCGTGCTCGAGGGGCTGCTCGCGATCCTCGTGATGGACAAGGCGAACACGCTGTTCGCGTTCCTGTTCGGCCTCGGCTTTTATCTACAGATGCAGCGGCTCGAGTCGCGTGGCGTGGAGTTCGAGCCGCTGTTCCGGCGCCGCATGGCGGTGCTGCTGGTGTTCGGCATCCTGCACTTCGTGTTCCTGTGGACGTGGGACATCCTGCATCTCTACGCGCTCGCGGGATTCGTGTTGCTCGCGTTCCGCTCGATGAGCAATCGCGACCTGCTCGGCATCGGCATCATCTGCGCGGTGCTCGCGCGCACGGCGCAGAAGGCCTTCGACGCCTTCGGTTCCGCGTCCACCTTGACCGGTGCGCAGGATCCGGAGCTCGAGGCGGCCGTGCTCGAGCGCCAGCAGCTCGCGCACTCGGGTGACTACTTTGGCATCCTCGCGAATTTCCTCGACCTGGCGATCGTCCAGTACGTGCTGAGCGGCGCCATTCTCGGCTGGCTCGTCTATGCGCTGGGACGGTTCTTCATCGGTGCGTGGGTGGGGCGGCATGGCTGGATCGTCCGGGCGCGCGACTATCTGCCGGGCTGGCGTCGCGCGTTGAAGTGGACGCTGCCGGCAGGCCTGCTCGTCGAAGGGATCGCGGTATTCGTATGTTTGTCGCCATTCCTGCCGGAGGGGCCGGTCCGCGAATTCCTCTCGGACGCGTTGCATCTCGCCGCGGTGCCGGTGCTCGCGGCCGGTTACGTCGCGGCGGTGGTCGTCGGCTTCCACTCCGTGCTCGGCCGGCGGTTGCTCGCACCATTCGCCGCGGCCGGGCGCATGGCGCTGACTAACTACGTTACCCAGAGCTTCATCATGGGATTCGTGCTGTTCGGGGTGGGGCCGGGTCTCGCGCTCGCGGGCCGGATCGGCACGACGGCGGTCACGGGTATCGTGATCGGGTGTTTCGCCGCGCAGATCGTGGCGAGCAGGCTGTGGTTGTCGCGCTTCCAATACGGGCCGCTCGAATGGCTGTGGCGCGCGCTGACTTACGGAAACCTGCCGCGACTGCGGGTGACATCGGCCGCGGAACAGCGGCCCTGATCGACGGCACAGAGCGCGGCCTGGATCCGCGTTCGCCATCGCTCTCTGGGCCGCCGCAATACATACTGCGCGCAACTGGCTGGCGGAGTTCCGCGTCATGAAGTGGTTGCGTTCGATCTGCTGTCTACTGGGCTTGCTGGGCTCGTTGCAGTGCGCCGCGGGTGAAAGGATAGGCCTGGTGCTGGGCGGGGGCGGCGCGCGCGGCGCGGCCCACATCGGCGTGCTCAAGGTGCTCGAGCGCGAGCGCATTCCGATCCATGCGATCGCCGGGACGAGCGTGGGCGCGATCATCGGCGGGCTCTATGCCTCGGGAAAATCGCCCGAGGAGATCGAGCAGTTCGTGACCTCGATCGACTGGATAGACATCTTCCGGGACACCACCGCGCGCGCCGACCTGCCGATGCGGCAGAAGGAGACCGATCTCGGCATTCTCGCCAACCTCGAGATCGGCATCCACGACAAGAAGCTCACCTATCCGACGACGCTGGTGCGCGGGCAGAAGCTGGGATTGCTGCTGCGCCGGGAATTCGTCAGCCGATCGGATCTCGAGTCGTTCGACGACCTGCCGATCCCGTTCCGCTGCGTCGCGACCGACATCGGCAACGTGAGGCCGGTGGTGTTCGATTCCGGCGACCTCGGGCTCGCGATCCGCAGCAGCATGGCGGTGCCCGGCGCGTTCGCGCCGGTGCGGCACCAGGGCAAACTACTCGTCGACGGTGGCATCGTCGACAACCTGCCGATCGAGGTCGCGCGCAGCATGGGCGTCGACCGGGTCATCGTCGTCGACGTCGGTGCTCCGCTCGAGCCCGCGGAGACCGTGGACACCACGTTCGAGATCCTGCTGCAGATGGTGAGCGGGATGATGCGCGACCGGACCGAGGCGAGTCTCGCGACATTGCGTCCGGGGGACGTGTTGCTGCGGCCGGAACTGGCCGAGCTCACGAGCGCGGGCTTTCGGGAGACGCCGAGTGGAATCGCGCCGGGAGTGGCGGCCGCGGAAGCGGAGATCGCGAAGCTGCGCGCGTTCTCCGTGTCCGAGTCCGACTACACGGCGTGGCGCGAGGGCCAGCGGCACCAGTCGGAGAAGAGTCCGCTGGTGGCTTATGTGCACGTCGACGATTCGGCGAGCGCAACCGCGAAGTTCGTGCGCGATCGCATCACCGCCAAGGCGGGCAAACCGCTCGACGTGGAGCAGCTCGAAAAGGACATCGGCGGCGCATTCGGGCGCGGCACGTACGAGCGCATCACGTACAACCTGGGCGAGCGCGACGGACAGACCGGGCTGGAGGTGAAGCCAATGGATTCGTCGCTGGGGCGCGTGTTGTTCCGGGTCGGCATGCAGATCAGCGACGACTTCGAGGGGCGCGACGATTACCAGCTCAACATCGAGAGCCGCGTCACCGATCTGTCGGCGAAGGGCGCCGAGTGGCGCACGTTTGTCGGCATCGGGCGCGTGAGCGCGATTTCGACGGATCTGTACGCGCCGTTTGGACATCGCGGCAACTGGTTCGCGAATCCGGGGATCTCGTATACGTCGCTCAACCAGCTGGTCGTTCTGCGCGAAGAGTCCGGCGACCTGCCGGCGGCGGACTATCGCGTGAAGAGTCTGTACGGGGAGCTGCGCGTCGGGCGCGACTTCGGCGACCGGCTGCGCCTGTCCACCGCGGCGTTCCGCGGACACGATCACGCCGAACTACGCGTCGGCGATCCGGACCTGCCGCGCGACGTGAAGGTGGAGCTCGGGGGCCTCAACGTCAACCTGCTGTGGGACAGCCTCGACAACGTGCGCTTTCCGCGGCGCGGATTGCGAGCGGAATTCGGCTACTCGAGTTACGACGAGAGTTTCGGATCCGACGAGAACGGCAACGTGCTGCGCGCGGCGATCGACAAGCCGATGAGCTTCGGGCGCAACACGCTGATGCTGGGCGCGCGGGCCAACTACTCCAAGGACCTGGTGAACGCATACCAGGCCGAGGCGTCGCTCGGCGGGCTCGGGTTCCTCTCGGGATTCGGCGACCGGGAACTGGTCGACAACCAGCAACTGCTCGTGCGGGCTATCTACTACCGCCGCATCAGCGAGCAGGGCCTGGTGTTCGACGTGCCGACGTATCTCGGCGGCAGCCTGGAAGGCGGCAATGTGTGGGAGGACCACGATGACATGTCGCTGAACGATCTCATCGGCGCGGCCAGTCTGTTCCTCGGTGTCGATCTTCCCATCGGCCCGCTGCAGCTGGGCTACGGCCGCACGTTCGACGGCAGCCAGACGTTCTATCTGACGTTTGGCTCACTAGTCCTGCCGAGATACCGCTGAAGAGGGTGCCAGGCACGGAAAATGCGGGAGAAGCGGCGAAACGTCCAAGCAATGCGGTCCGTCAGCTCCGCTTCTCCCGGATTTTCCGTGCCTGGCACCCTCTTAACTGGTGCGGTCCAGGGCGAAGCGCGCCAGCGCGATCAGCGCGCGGGAGTACGGCGACTCGGGGATGCCGTCGAGCGCGGCGATCGCCTGCGTCGTCTCGCGTTGCGCGAAGCCGATGGCGTAGTCGAGGCCGCCGGTGGACTCGATGGCCTCGACGATCGGGCCCAGTTGCGCGAGCCCGCCTTGCTCGATGGCGAGCCGGATCAGCGCACGCTGCTCGTCATTGCCGTGGCGCAGCGCGTGCAGCAGCGGCAGCGTGGGTTTGCCTTCCGCGAGATCGTCGCCGAGATTCTTGCCGCGCGTGGCCGGATCAGACCTGTAATCGAGCACGTCGTCGATGAGCTGGTACGCCGTGCCGAGATGTTTGCCGAAGCGGGCGAGACCGACTTGCTGCGCGGTGGGCGCGCCCGCGAGCACCGCCGCCACTTCCGCGCCGGCCTCGAACAGCCGCCCGGTCTTGCGATAGATGACTTCGAGATAACGCTGCTCGGTGGTCTCGGGATCGTGCGCGTTCATGAGCTGCAGAACTTCGCCTTCGGCGATCACGTTCGTCGCGTCGGACATGATCTCCATGACGCGCTGCGAGCCGACGTGCGCCATCATCTGGAACGCGCGCGAGTAGACGAAGTCGCCGACCAGCACACTGGCCTGGTTGCCGAAAAGGTTGTTAGCCGTCGCGCGCCCGCGCCGCTTCTGCGACCCGTCGACCACGTCGTCGTGCAGCAGCGTCGCCGTGTGGACGAACTCGATGAACGCCGCCGCCTCGATGTGTTTGTCGGATTCGATGCCGCACGCGCGGCCCGCGAGCACGCAAAGCAGGGGACGTAATCGTTTGCCGCCACCGCCGATGATGTGCTCGGCGATCTGGTCGACGAGCGGCACCGTGCTCTTGAGCCGCAGGCGAATCATGGCGTCCACGGCCGCCAGGTCCGCTCGCACCAGGGTGCGGATTTCCTCCAGGGACATGGCGGGAGCGTCCCCGGGACGCTGATTGCTGCGCGACGTGGGCAGCGTTGTGACTTTTGAGCTCATTCAGGCCGTTGATTCTAATGGATTATTTATGGTTTGACCGGCTTTCGACGCGCCCTTAGAATGCGCGTCCCCTCGGGATGGCACACGGCTTTAAGGCTTTGGTCCCGAAAGGATTTTTC
>JAEZCR010000171.1 GCA_023433465.1 Pseudomonadota bacterium
CCGAAACACGCGAACTTTCTCGTCAACGTCGGCGCCGCGAGCGCGGCGGACGTCGAGAAGCTGGTCGCGCACATCCAGGCTGAAGTGAAGCGGAAGTTCGGCGTATCGCTGACGCCGGAATTCCGCATCGCCGGGGAGTTCGCCTGATGCGCCTGCGTCACGACCCCAAGGCAGTCAGGCAGGTGACCGACGCGCGCGAGTTCGGCCGGGTCGCGGTGCTGCTCGGCGGAACCTCGAGCGAACGCGAGATCTCGCTGCTCTCGGGCAATGCCTGCCTTGCCGCACTCAGGAAGCGCGGCGTCGATGCGCACGCATTCGATCCGCGCGACAAACCACTCACCGAGCTCATTGAGCGCAAGTTCGAACGCGTGTTCATCGCGCTGCACGGACCGGGCGGCGAGGACGGCACGGTGCAGGGCGCGCTCGAATTTCTCGGGTTGCCGTACACCGGCAGCGGCGTGATGGGCTCGGCGATCGGCATGGACAAGCTGCGCACCAAGCGCCTGGCGCAGGCGGCGGGCATTCCGACCACCGAGTACATGGTGCTGCGCTCACCCGCCGATCTCGACAACTGCGTCGAGCGGCTCGGTCTGCCGCTCATCGTGAAGCCGGCGACCCAGGGCTCATCGGTCGGCATGACGAAGGTCGAGCGCCGCGAGGATCTCGCGGGCGCGTACCAGGCCGCGTCGCTGCTCGAGCCGAACGTTTTCGCGGAGAGCTGGATCACCGGCGCCGAATACACGGTCGCGGTGCTCAAGGATCGCGCGTTGCCGTCGATCCGTATCGAAACGCCGGCGACGTTCTACGACTACCAGGCCAAGTACTTCCGCAACGACACGAAGTATCACTGCCCGTCGGGACTTTCCGCCGAGGCCGAAAGACATCTCGCGAACCTCGCGATTTCCACCTTCTCCGCCGTGGGCGCCGAGGGCTGGGGACGCGCGGACTTCATGATGGACAAGACCGGCCGACCCTATCTACTGGAGATCAACACGGTTCCCGGCATGACGGACCACAGCCTCGTGCCGATGGCGGCGCGCGCAGTGGGCATCGAATTCGACCAGCTCGTGTGGCAGGTGCTCGAGACCAGCTTCACGCGAACGGCGGTGAACGTGTGATGTGGGGCAAGCCCCAGAACAAGAAAGTGAACCGGCGCAAGGACGGTGAGGGCCTCCTGCGCGTGTCGCGCGCGCTGCTGGCGCGCACGGCGATCGGCGCGGCCGTGGTCGCGGTGCTCGGGATCGCGGGCTTTCTGCTGGTGGGCGCGCTCGATCAGAACATCAGTCAGGTGTACGTGACGGGCCGATTCCAGCGCGTGTCTCCGGTCGAGGTCGAGCAGGCCGTGAAGGCGCGCGTGCGCGACATCGGCCTCGTGAGCGTCGATCTCGCGGCCGTGCGGCGCGCCGTCGAGCAGCTGCCGTGGGTGGATGGCGCGACCGTGGAGCGCCAGTGGCCGCGCGCGCTAAAGATTCGCGTGACCGAGCAGGTGGCCGCGGCGCGCTGGGGCGCGAACGGCCTGCTCAACACCCGCGGCGAACTGTTCATCTCCGAGGCGCGCCACATTCCGCCGGAGCTGCCGCGCCTGTCTGGCCCGCGCGGCACCGAGAGCGAAGTCGCGAGCCGCTATCTCGCCGCGCAGGGCCAGCTCATCGAGGCGGGCATGCGCCTGACCGCGGTGCGCCTCGACGAACGCGGCTCGTGGGAATTCGATCTCGACAACGGGATCACGGTGCGGCTCGGACGCCGCCAGATCGACGAGCGCTTCGCGCGTTTCGTCGCGGCGGCCGTCGGCCAGATCTCGAGCCACGCCAACGACATCAACTACATCGACATGCGTTACACGAACGGCTTCGCGATCGGCTGGCGCGCGGGCGGCCAGCGCGTCGCGACCGGCGCCGCGGAGGACGACAACACAGATGGCTAACTACATGGGTAAACGTCCCGACAAGAACCTCATCATCGGCCTCGACGTCGGCACGTCGAAGGTCTCCTGCCTCGTGGGCGAAGTGGCGCCGGACAACACGATCGAGGTGATCGGCATCGGCACACAGCCTTCGCGCGGCCTGAAGAAAGGCGTGGTCGTGAACATCGAATCGACGGTGCAGTCGATCCAGCGCGCGATCGAGGAGGCCGAGCTCATGGCCGGGTGCGAGATCCGCTCGGTATTCGCCGGTATTGCCGGATCGCACGTGCGCAGCCTGAATTCACACGGCGTGGTCGCGATCCGCGACCGCGAAGTGAGCCAGACTGACGTCGAGGCGGTGGTGGATGCGGCCAAGGCCGTGGCGATTCCCGCCGACCAGAAGATCCTCCACGTGCTGCCGCAGGAATTCATCATCGACGGGCAGGAAGGTATCCGCGACCCCATCGGAATGTCCGGCGTGCGGCTCGAAGCCAAGGTGCACATCGTCACGGGGGCGGATTCGGCCGCGCAGAACATCGAGAAGTGCATCCAGCGCTGCGGCCTCGAGGTCGACGACATCGTGCTCGAGCAGCTCGCGTCGAGCTTCGCGTGCCTCACCGAGGACGAGAAGGAACTCGGCGTCTGCATCATCGACATCGGCGGCGGCACCACGGACCTCGCGGTGTTCTCGCAAGGCGCCATCCGTCACACGGCGGTCATTCCCATCGCCGGCGACCAGGTCACGAACGACATCGCCGTGTCGATGCGCACGCCGACGCAGTACGCCGAGGACATCAAGGTCAAGTACGCCTGCGCGCTCTCGCAGCTCGCGAATCCGGACGAGAGCATCGAGGTGCCGAGCGTGGGGGACCGGCCCGCCCGCCGGCTCGCGCGCCAGACGCTCGCCGAAGTCGTCGAGCCGCGTTACGAGGAGTTGTTCGGTCTCGCGCGCGAGGAACTGCGCCGCTCGGGATTCGAGGAGATCATCGCGGCGGGCATCGTTCTCACCGGCGGCAGCGCCAAGATGGAAGGCGCGATCGAGCTCGCGGAGGAAGTCTTCCACGTGCCGGTGCGTCTCGGCGTGCCGCAGCACATCCGCGGGCTCACGGACGTGGTCCGCAATCCTATCTACTCGACCGGCGCCGGCCTGCTGCTGTACGCGCGCGACAACGCGCTCGCCAGCAATCGCGGGCGCTCGATCGCGGGCAACGCGCGCAGCCTGGCCGAGCGCATGAAGAACTGGTTTCAGGGGAACTTCTGACCGGGTTTTGCCGGGATGAAGCCATTGATGTGATGAAGATTCGAAGCTGACAGCACTTCGATTAACCAAGGAGCGAATCAAAATGTTTGAACTGATGGATGCTTACAGCCAGAACGCTGTAATCAAAGTCATAGGGGTTGGGGGCGGCGGCGGCAACGCGGTCGCTCACATGGTCACGAGTGGCATCGAGGGAGTGGAGTTCATGTGCATCAATACCGATGCGCAGGCCCTCAAGCACTCGAAGGTCAAGACGTCCCTGCAGATCGGCTGCAACATCACCAAGGGTCTCGGCGCGGGCGCCGATCCCGAGGTCGGCCGGCAGGCGGCGATGGAAGATCGGGATCGCATCATCGAGATGATCGAGGGATGCGACATGTTGTTCATCACCGCGGGCATGGGCGGCGGCACGGGCACGGGCGCCGCGCCGGTGGTCGCGCAGGTCGCGAAGGAGCTGGGCATCCTCACGGTGGCGGTGGTCACGCGCCCCTTCGAGATGGAAGGCGGCAAGCGCACGCTGGTCGCGAACCACGGTCTCGCGGAGCTCGGCAAGTACGTCGACTCGCTGATCACGATTCCCAACCAGAAGCTGCTCACCGTGCTCGGCGCGAAGACGACTTTGTTAGACGCCTTCAAGAGCGCGAACCACGTGCTGCAGGGCGCGGTGCAGGGCATCGCGGAGCTCATCACGCGGCCCGGCCTCATCAACGTGGACTTCGCCGACGTGCGCACCGTGATGAGCGAGACCGGCATGGCGATGATGGGCTCGGGTTCGGCGCGCGGCGAGAATCGCGCGAAGGAAGCGGCCGAAATGGCGGTTTCCTCGC
>JAEZCR010000173.1 GCA_023433465.1 Pseudomonadota bacterium
GCGAGGAAATGACCTGGGAGAAGCTCGAGCCGTCGTTCATCGACATCTACCAGAAGGTGCTCACGCAGAAGGAAGTCGACGGGATGATCGCCTTCTACAAGACGGAGGCCGGCGTCGCGGTGATCGAAAAGATGCCGCAGGTCATGCAGCTCAGCATGGAGCTGGTGATGGAGTTGATGCAGAAGATCTCTCCGCGAATCCAGCAGATTTCGGTCGACGCGACCGACAAATTGAAGGCTACGAAGTAACACCGCCACCGCTCCGACCGAGCGGATTCACGTCCGCTCAGGCGAGCTCGACCAGCTCCGAGTAATCGCGCAGCGCCGCGTTCGCGGTCAGGAACTTCAGCGGCTCGGTCATCGCCTGCGCGACGAGCAGCCGGTCGAAGAAATCGACGCCCGGTTTCGGCTCGAGGTCCCCGGCGGCCGCGGCCGGTCGGACCCGTACCGGCAACTCCAGGAATCCACTCGCCCGAATGCTGGCGGCGAGCTCGGCCGCATCCGCCTCCAGCAGGCCCGCCGCGATCTTGGCTTCGCACTCCACGATGGACGCCGCGCTGACGTAGACCTCGTCGGCGGCCTCGATGCGATCACGCGTGGCCTTGCCGAGCTTGCGCGAGTCCGCCAGCCACCACAGGAAGATCTGGGTATCGAGCAGCAGGCGCATTTGGGTGGGGTAGGGGAGGGCGCCCCTACAGGGGCGTCAGCGCGTCGAACGAGCGCTCGAAATCGTCGGCGATCCTGAGCTTGCCCTTGAGCAGGCCCGGCCGGCGCGGCATGTCGTCGCGTCCCAGCGGCACGAGCCGCGCCATAGGCCGGCCGCCCTTGGCGATCAGCACCTCGTTGCCACTGGCCACGTCCTCGATGAGACGCGACAGGTGGGTCTTCGCCTCGTGAATGTTTACTTTGCCCGGCTTCACAGTAAACTTAGTTTAGTTTAGTCTACTGACAATATGAAGTGGCTTGCGGGCTCATTACTGGTCGCGGTCGTACTGCTGCAGTACCGGCTATGGCTGTCCGACGACGGCGTGCGCGAGCTCGCGCGGCTTTCCGAAGCCGTAGAGCAGCAGAAGGCGGACAACGCGGAAGCCGTGGAGCGCAACAAGCAGCTCGTCGCGGAAGTCGCGGATCTGAAGGCGGGACTCGCGGCGATAGAAGAACGCGCGCGCAGCGAGCTCGGCATGATCGGGCGCAACGAAACCTTCTACCAGGTGGTGCCCAACCGCCCCCTGCGCACCACTCCCAAGCCCGCGCCGCACACGCAAACCGCCGCGCGTTGATCCCGCGACCGCTCGGCCGACGCACGCGTTAAGCTGCGCGCCGCATGCGTTACTACCTCGTCATTCCAGCCGCCGGCAGCGGCCGGCGGCTCGCCTCGACGATCCCCAAGCAATACGCCGAGCTCGGTTCATCCACCGTCATCGAACACGCGCTGGCGCCTTTCGAGGCCGATCCCGATTGCGCGGGAATCGTCATCGCCATCGCCTCCAACGACCCGACGTGGCCGGCCATCGCGGCGCGCCGACCGCGCGCGATCGAAGTGGCGGCCGGTGGAGCGGAGCGGGCGCACTCGGTGCAGTCGGCGCTGCGCAGTCTCGCGACGCGCGCGCGCACGGATGAATGGGTCATGGTGCACGACGCGGCGCGGCCCTGCTTCGCGCGCCCCGATCTCGAGCGGCTCAAGCTTGAACTGGCCGGCGACGAGGTCGGAGGGCTGCTGGCGATGCCGCTCGCGGATACGTTGAAACGCGGCGCCGCGGGCGTGGACAGGCCTCTGGTCGAAGCCACGATCGAACGCGCCGGTCTGTGGCGCGCGTCCACGCCGCAGGTGTTCCGGCTGGGCTTGCTGCGCGACGCGCTCGACGCGGCGCTCGCGGCCGGCAAGCTCCCGACCGACGAGGCGCAGGCGATGGAATGGGCGGGACATGCGCCGCGACTCATCGCGGGCCGCGCGGACAACATCAAGGTGACCACGGCCGACGATCTCGCGCTCGCGCGTGCGATCATCGCGTCGCGAACGGGAGAAAAGGTCTGATGCGTATCGGTTCGGGTTTCGACGTGCATGCCTTCGGGCCGGGCAACTCCATCGTGCTCGGCGGCGTGCGCATTCCGCACACGCGCGGCGTCGTCGCGCACAGCGACGGCGACGTCGTGCTGCACGCGCTGTGCGACGCCATGCTCGGCGCCGCGGGCCTCGGGGACATCGGCATGCATTTCCCCGACACGGATCCGGTGTGGAAGGGCGCGGAGAGCCGCCGCTTCGTGGCGGCCGTGCTGGATATGCTCAGCGTGCGCAAGCTCAAGGTAGGCAACGTCGACATCACGCTGCTCGCGCAGGCGCCGAAGGTCTCGCCCTACCGGCTCGAGATCCGCCGCTCGCTCGCGCAGATGCTCGGCGTCACCGAGAACCAGGTGAACATCAAGGCGACGACGACCGAGCAACTCGGGTTCCTCGGCCGCGCCGAGGGTCTGGCCGCTCAGGCCGTCGTGTTGTTAGAGACCGTTCCGGACCGGGCCTGATGATCCCCGATCACTGGCGGCGCGCGGCGCTCGATCCGCCAACCGCCTGGGGCCCGCCACTCGGGGGCGCGCCGCTGCGCGCCCCGCCCGCGGCTTTCCAGGTCGACGAGATGCTGTGCTTCG
>JAEZCR010000194.1 GCA_023433465.1 Pseudomonadota bacterium
GGGTGGACCAGAGTGGATAGGCCGCCTCGCACAGCCAGCCGCAAAGCCGGTTGTGCTCTGCGTGAATGCGTGCCTTGTCTTCCATGACCTTCCCGGTCAGTGAGCGGTGGCCGCCGCCGTGCCGTGCTGGAAAACCCGCGCACCGCTCGCCGCAACCGCGAAGCCCACGATCAGCAGGTACGCCACCGCGGGCAGGAAGTACGCGGCGTGCAGTCCGGCCGCATCGGCGATCAATCCATACACGTACGGCAGGATCGCCCCACCGACGATCGCGAGGCACAGCAGTCCGGAAGTCGCCGCGGGCGCGGCCGTCGAGCGTTCCAGCGTGAGCGTGAAGATCACCGGGAACATGATCGAATTGAACAGGCCGATGGACAACGCGAGATACGCGGCCGTCGAGCCGTGCATCTGCGTCACCGCGAGGCACAGCAACGCGGCGCCGAGCGCGAAGGCCGCGAGCAGCCAGGGTGCGCGCTGCTTCACGAGGAACAGCAATCCACTGCCGATGAAACGGCCGACCATCGCGCCGCCCCAGTAGTAACTCACCATTTTCCCCGCTTCCTCGAGCGGGATATTGAGCATGTCGGGCTCCGCGAGGAAGTTCGTCATGGCGCTGCCGATGGAAACCTCCGCGCCGACGTACAGGAAGATCGCGCCGGCACCGAGCAGAGCCCAGCGCGACTTGAAGGCGGTCGCGACCGAAGGGCGCTGGCCCTCGTCGACCGGCTTCGTCACGTCGAGCAGACGACGGAACACGAAGATGAACAGCGCGAGCAGCACCAGTGCGCCCGCGATCATCAGGAAGACGCTGTCGATCTTGCGGAACGACTCGGCCCGCAGCTCCGGCGTGACCTCGGCGCCGTGCGTCACCGCGAAGATTCCGCCGGCGAGGATGACGCCCGAGACGAGCAGCGGCCCGAGGAACGTGCCGAGGGAATTGAACGTCTGCGAGAAAGTGAGCCGGAAATGCGAACGCTCGGGCGGACCGAGCGCGGCGGCCAACGGGTTTGCCACGACCTGGAGAATGGTGATGCCGCTCGCTATGATGAACAGCGCCACGAGCACGAGGGCGTACGTATTCAACGTGGGCGCCACCGGCACCACGAGACACCCGAGAACCATGACGCCCAGCGCAAAGATGATGGACTTGCTGTTGCCGAGCCTGGCGATCAGCGCCGCCGCCGGCAACGACACCACGAAGTACGCCATGAAGAACGCGAACTGCGTGAGCATCGCCTCCGCGTAACTGAGCTCGAAGATCGCCTTCAGCGCCGCGATCAGGGGATCGACCGAAACGGTGATGAATCCCCACATGAAGAACAGCGTGGTGACCGTCACGAAGCCCTTCAACATGCCTTTGTACTTGTTGTCTTCCATCGAAGCCCCCCGGAGGTTTTGAAACGGAAAGTGGTTAGAGCGCCGCGACCTTCATGAGCGCGGTGCGTGTCGGAAGCAATCGGTGGCTGAACGGCAGGATGGCGGCGCCGACGGCGGGCGCGTCATCCGAGAGCGCCGCGCGCGCCACGGGCGCGATCGCGGGCACCGCGCCGGCGTGCGTCAGCAGGCGCTGGTTCAACTGGTCCGCGATGCGATCGACGAGAGCGGCCGGCAGCCGCCCGCCGATGAGCACGGCCTCCGGATTCACGAAGCAGTTGATCGCGAGCAGCGGATCGATGAGCGTGTCGACGGCGGCCTCGATCCACGCATCGACGATGGCCTCGCCTCTGACGTCGAGCGAGGCCAGTTCGTGCGGCGTCGCCACGCGGATGCCCTGCGCCGCGAGCCGGCTGTAGAGCGCCGAGAGCGAGACGATCTCCTGGATCTGCCGTTCGCGTCCCGCCGCGTCGCGGCCGCGCAGCATGCCGAGCTCGCCGCTGCGGCCCGTCGCGCCGCGAAAATGATTGCCTTCGATGACCATGCTGCCGCCGAGCGCGGCGGTGATAAGTATGTAGAAGAACGTCTGGTATTTCTTGCCGAAGCCGAACTGCATCTCGCCCATGGTCGCGGCGGCCGCGTCGTTCTCCACGAACACCGGCACGTCGAGCGTGCCCGCGAGCAGCGAACTCACGTCGGTCGACGCCCACACTCCGTAACTGGCCGGCTGGTGCGGCAACTTCGCCGCGCGCGGCATTTCGTCCGGCAGCGCTACGCCGATTCCGACGAGCTGGTCGCGGCCGATGCCGGCCTTCGCGAGTAGTTTGCCGACGCCTTTGCGGAAGAACTGCTCGACGTCCTTCGGCAGCGCGAACTTCACCTCGCTCGAAGCACGCGCGCGCACTCGGCCTTCGAAATCGAGCACCACCATCGTTATGTGATCGCGGTCGAGATTGAGGCCGATCGAAAACCAGCTGTCGGGATTGATGACGAGCTTGGTCGCGGGCTGGCCGCGGCCGCCGCGCCGGCGTCCGCCTTCCTTGATCAGGTTGTCGGCGAGCAGGCGCTTCGTGATGTTCACGATGGCCGGCGCGGTGAGTCCCGTGATGCCGGCGATCTCGGCGCGAGTGATCGGGCCGTTGACGCGGATCACGTGCAACGTGACGCGCTGGTTGTGATCGCCGGCGCGTTCGAGATTGGTGCCTGACAACCGCATCTGCTGATCGGGTGCGCCGATCATCGGGCGACCGCCGCGAACACGTGTTTGCGCCCGGATACGTCGGTCGCGGCATCGGCCGCCAGCGTCAGCGCGCCGAGCGGTCCCGCCATCGTGCCGAGCCCGGGCGGAACCACGTATTTGTCCAGCTCCGCGTCCACTTCCGGCACCTCGACATATCCGGCCAGGCTGCGCCGGAGTTCCTGCCGGATGCGCTCGAACAAGTGCGACTGCGCACTCATGACGCCGCCGCCGAGCAGGATGCGCGCGGGCGCGGTGGTGAGGACCATCGTGTGCAGCATCTGCGCGAGACCGTGCGCGACGAAACCCCAGGCAGGATGATCGGGCGGCAGCTGCGACGCGGGCATGCCGGCGCGCGCTTCGATCGCCGGACCCGACGCGAGCCCTTCGATACAGTCGCCGTGAAAGGGACAGATGCCCGCGAAGGTGTCCCCCGGCGCGCGCGCGACGCGGATGTGCCCGAGCTCGGTGTGAGTCAGTCCGAACACCGACTTGCCGCGCACGATACTGCCGCCGCCAATGCCCGTGCCGACAGTGACGTAGGCATAGTCGGTGAGACCGCGCGCCGCGCCCCAGCGCCCCTCGGCGAACGCCGCGCCGTTCACGTCGGTATCGAACATCACCGGCACGCCACAGTGGCGGCCGAGACGCTGCGCGACGTCGGTGTCGCGCCAGCCGGGCTTCGGAGTCGAGGTGATGTATCCCCAGGTCGCGGAGCCGGGCTTCAGGTCCGTGGGTCCGAACGAGGCGATGCCCAGCGCGCGCGGCGCGCCGTATTGCTGGCGCCAGCGCTCGAGCACCGATTCGATCTGCCGCAACGTTTCCTCGCGCTCGCCCGTCGGCAGGCGCTCGATGGCCCGCACGTCATCCGGACCCGTGCCCAGTATGCACACGCATTTCGTGCCGCCCAGTTCGACGCCCGCGAGTAGTTTGGTCGTGGCGGACACGCGGTCAGTTCGCGGGCGGGCTCTGCGCGGGTGGATTCGGGGCCGGCGCGGTCGCGGCGGCCGCCTTGCGTGCCTGGCCGAGCCGCGCGTTCGCGGCCGCGAAGAAGCTGTCGTGGCTGGGCGCGGCGCCCACGTCGGCGGAAACCTTCTGGCTGATCGCGAGCATCAGGCGCTTGACCTGTTCGAAGTCGACGGTGTCGACCAGCGGATCGTAGTCGCGCGGCACGATCCCGGAACCGTCGAGCACCCAGAACCAGTCGAGATCACCGAACAACTCGGGACGCTCCTGCATGATGCGACCCGTCGCGCGGTACATCTCGATGCGCTGCTGCACCACATCGGGCGGCGTGATGGCCGCGCACTGCTTCCAGAACGGCGAATCGTCGCGCCGCGAGGTGACATAGTGCAGGACGATGAAGTCACGAATGAGCTCGTAATCGGCTCCCAGGCCGGCGTTGTAGCTCGCGATGTTCGCGGGGTCAAACTGGCTGTCGGGGAAGTGGTCGAGCAGGCTGAAAACGCTGTTGGTGATGATGTGCAGGTCGGCCGGAACGACCGGGTCGAGCGCGCCCGCGGCGGCGCCGATCGCCACCACGTTCTTGTCCCAGAGCTTGCGGCGCAGGCCCGGCGCGATCTTCTCGACTCGCGGCTCGCCGAGCAGCGCATCGCCTGCCACCGCGCGCAGTTCGCTCGTCGCCTCCTCGTCGGATTGGTGCGAGCTCGCGTAGACCTGGCCATGGCTCGTGTTCTGCTGCAGCGATGTGCGCCACTGCCAGCCCGCGCCGCGCGCGCTGATGCGGACATAAGGCGGACGAACGGCCTCGGCCGCTCCGGCGATGCTCACGATGCGGTCGCAGGGCAGCCATTTGCGCCAGTCTTCGTACCGGGAGCCGAGTTTCTTGCCGATGAGTTCGGCGCGCGCACCCGTGCAATCGATGAAGAGGTCGGCGCGCAGCTTGCCGCCGTCCTCGAATTGCAGTTCTTCGATGAATCCGTTTTCGCGCAGCGTCGCGTCGGTGAGCTTGCGCTCGAGGCGGATCACGCCGGCGCGCTCGGCGAGCGTGCGCAGGTAACGCGCGAGCAGCGCGGCATCGACGTGCAGCGCGTAGCGCAGGTTCTGCGCGACACCGAGTGAATTGGTCGGGAAGATGAAGCGGTTCGCGAGCGCCATCGCGATTTCGTGGCTGAAGAACTCGGCCCGGGGCTTCAGTCCCTGCGTGCGCGCCTTGTGCCAGAAGTGATGGAACGGCCGCCGTTCGATGAGCGCGCCGAATCCGCCGAAGGGACGCCAGAACGATTCACCGGGCGCCGCCCAGTCGGTGAAGCGCGCGCCGAGGCTGTAAGTCGCCTGTGTCTTGTCGATGAAGTCGTTCTGATCGACACCGAGGAAGCGCAGCAGCTCGAGCACGTGTGGCAACGTTGCCTCTGCTCGACCCGTGGATGCCGGCTCGGGCGTCTCGACGACATGAATTGAACAATGACTGCCGAGCCTGCGAGCCAATGAGACCGCGGAGACCCACCCCGCGACGCCGCCGCCCACGATGGCGATCCGCCTGATTCTTCGATCCGGTTCCATTGATTCCCTCGAGCCCCCACCGCGTCGACGCGGCGGCGAGGCTAGCCGCGCACCCCATACCTGTCAACGAAACATCACCGAAACAGGGCCCCAGACCTCGAATTTCCGGCTGAGACAGCATAGGCTGTCGGCGCTCAAAAACAGGGAGATTCTCGATGTCCCCTTCCATGTCTCTTGTCCGGTCCAAACAGGCCGCGGCACTGCTCGCCGTACCCTTTTTGATGTTGTTCGGATGCAAGGATGCAAGCCAGGAATCGTCCAAGGCCGCAGTGCAGGAAGCTCCCGGCACGGTTCATCCGGAGATCTGGCCATCGCCGAAGTGGCCGTTCGAGCCGGATGCCGCGCTCGAGGAAAAAGTCGCCGCGCTGCTCGCGAAGATGACGGTCGAGGAAAAGGTCGGCCAGGTCGTGCAGGGTGACATCGCGAGCATCACGCCCGCGGACATGAAGAAATATCACCTCGGTTCGGTGCTGAACGGCGGTGGTTCGTCTCCGGGGGGTGACGAATGGGCCTCGCCCGACAAGTGGCTGAAGCTCGCCGACGAGTTCTACTATGCGTCGATCGACACGAGCGACGGCGGCGTCGGCATCCCGATGATCTGGGGCACCGATGCGATGCACGGTCACAGCAACATCGTCGGCGCCGTGCTGTTTCCCCACAACGTCGGTCTCGGCGCGGCCAACAATCCGCAGTTGTTAGCGGACATCGCCCGCGTCACCGCCGAACAGGTGCGTACCACCGGCATCGACTGGACGTTCGCGCCCACGGTGACCGTGCCGCAGGACGATCGCTGGGGCCGCGGCTACGAGGGATATTCGGAAGATCCGCGCCTGGTGGCCTCGTATGCCGGCGTGTTCGTGAAGGGTCTGCAGGGCGACCCGGCGTCGCCGGACTTCCTCAAGGGTCACTACGTGATCTCCTCGACCAAGCACTTCCTCGCGGACGGCGGCACTCACGAGGGCCGTGACCAGGGCGACGCGCGCGGTCCGGAATCAGAGCTGGTGGAGATCCACAACGCGGGTTACGTGCCGGCCATCGAAGCCGGCGTGCAGACCATCATGATCTCCTTCTCGAGCTGGCAGGGTGTCAAGCACACCGGCAACAAGGGCCTCATGACCGACGTGCTCAAGAAGCGCATGAACTTCGACGGCTTCACGGTCGGCGACTGGAACGCGCACGGCCAGGTCGAAGGCTGCACGAACGACAACTGTCCGCAAGCGCTGATCGCGGGTCTCGACATGTACATGGCGCCGGATTCCTGGCGCGGTCTGTACGAGAATCTCGTGAAGCAGGTGAAGGACGGCACGGTCCCGATGGAGCGTCTCGACGATGCCGTCACGCGCATCCTGCGCGTGAAGTTCCGCGCGGGTCTGTTCGAAGCGGGTCCACCGTCGAAGCGCGCGCTCGCGGGCAACTTCAAGATGCTCGCGTCGCCGGAACAGCGCGCGCTCGCGCGCGACGCCGTGCGCCAGTCGCTGGTGCTGCTCAAGAACAATGGCGACTTGCTGCCACTCGCGGCCAACAAACACGTGCTCGTCACGGGTGATGGCGCCGACAGCATCATGAAGCAGTCGGGTGGCTGGACCATCACGTGGCAGGGCACCGGGCTCAAGAACGCCGACTTCCCGGGCGGCACGTCGCTGTGGGGCGGCGTGCGCGCCGCGGTGAAAGCCGGCGGCGGCAGCGCCGAGCTCTCGACCGATGGCAGCTACAAGAAGAAGCCCGACTACGCGATCGTCGCGTTCGGCGAGAATCCGTACGCGGAGTTCCAGGGCGACCTCAAGGTGCTCACGCTGCCCGGCTCGATGACGCAGCATCTCGAGATCATGCAGAAGCTGCGCGCGGAGAACATTCCCGTGGTCGCGGTGCTGTTCTCGGGACGGCCGCTGTGGCAGAACCGCGAGCTCAATCTCGCGGATGCCTATGTCGCGGCGTGGCTGCCGGGCACCGAGGGCGGCGGTATCTCCGACGTGTTGTTCCGCAAGAAGGATGGTTCGGTGAATCATGACTTCACCGGCAAGCTGTCTTTCTCGTGGCCGAAGGATGCGACGGGCGAGCCGCTCAACGTGAACCGCGAACCCTACGATCCGCTGTTCCCGTTCGGCTTTGGCCTGACGTACGCCGCACCGGCGGTGCTCGCCGAATTGTCCGAGGATCCGGGCATCCCGGCCGAACTCATGAACGTCGGGTCGTACTTCGACAAGGGCATCCCGGTTCCGCCGTGGTCGCTGCGCGTGTCGAATGGGCCGGACTCCACACGCATCACGACGACGCCGGTCGACGCGATCGGCGGACGCGTGAAGGTCACCGCAATCGACGACACCGTGCAGGAAGGCGCGCGCCGCTTCGTGTTCGCGGGTGACGGCCCGGCGTCGATCGAGATCACGAGCGAGGGCACCGTCGACCTGTCGCGCGAAGCGAACGGCGACGTGATGCTGCTGGTGCGCCTGCGCCGCGACGCGGATGCGCCGAAGGACGTGACGATCGGCATGAGCTGTGGCGCGGGCTGCGGCGGCACCCTGCCGTTCGCGGACACGTTGCAGTCGCTGCCGGCGGGCAAGTTCCAGACCGTCGGCATCCCGCTCAAGTGTTTCCAGAAGGCGCAGGTCGACGTGAGCAAGGTGAACGAGGTGCTCGAGATCACCTCCTCCGGCAAGCTCGACGTATCGTTCTCACAAGTGAAGCTCGGCACCGTCGCCGACAAGGTAGTTAGCTGCAACTGAATGGGGGCAGCCCCGCTGAATGGGGGCAGCCCCCGTTTCCCAGCAAAAGGGGTCAGGCCTGACCCCGAATGACGCAAGAAGGGGCGCTCGCGAG
>JAEZCR010000010.1 GCA_023433465.1 Pseudomonadota bacterium
GCCGAGGGCCCCATGCCGATCGCACCGATCGACACGGCCAAACTACTGCACGAGCCGCTGATGCAGGCCGCGGCACCGGCGGGATTCTGGACCTGCGACGACCTGCACGGCCGGCTCGAGGAAGGCTTCGCGCGCGGCGAGATCACCGTGGACCGGCGCGGCCGACGCGCCAACGCGGCGCGCGCCTATCTGCATCCGGTGCGCCATCGACCCAATCTCGACGTCGCGCAGGGCGCGCTCACCACGCGGGTGTTGCTCGCCGGCCGGCGCGCGGTCGGGATCGAGATCGTGCACGGCAACGAGACGCGCCAGGTGTACGCCGAGCGCGAGGTGATCCTGAGCGGCGGCACGTTCAATTCACCGCAACTGCTGCTCTTGTCGGGAATCGGGTCGGGCGACGAGTTGCGCGCACACGGCATCCGGGTGCAGGCGGACCTGCCGGGCGTGGGCCGCAATCTTTCGGAACACCTGCGCGCGGGATTGCAGTTCGCGACGCGCGAGCCCGTGTCGTTCCTGCGCGAGCTGCGCGTGGATCGCGCCGCGATTTCCCTGCTGCGCTGGATGCTGTCCGGCAAGGGCGTGTTCGCGACGCAGATCAGCAGTTGCAACGTCGTGATCCGCACGGAACCGTCGCTCGCGCGGCCCGACATCCAGCTCATGTGCAACCCCGTGCGCATGGACGCGAAGATCTGGTGGCCGCTGCTGAGTCGCAAGCAGGCGCACCTGATCACGAGCGACGCGGTGGTGCTGCATCCGGCGTCGCGCGGTCGCGTGACGCTGCGCTCGGCCGATCCGCTCGCCAAGCCGCGCATCGAGTACAACTTGCTGTCCGAGCCGGAGGATCTGGTCACGTTGCGCCGTGGCCTGCGCGCGGCGCGGCGCATCTATTCTACGCCGCCGCAGTCCGACCTGATCGCCTCGGAGGTCGCCCCGGGCGTCGACGTGCAAAGCGACGCGGACCTCGACGACTACATCCGCAAGACCGCCGGCATCACGCAGCATCCGGTCGGCACGTGCTCGATGGCCGCCGGCACGGGACGTGTGGTCGACGAAAAGTTGCGTGTGCTCGGCGTGGATGGACTGCGCGTCGCCGATGCTTCGATCATGCCGACGGTGCCGGGCGGCAATACCTACGGCGCGGTTCTCATGGTGGCCGAACGCGCCGCCGACCTGATTCGCGGCCGCACCCTTCCGCCGCAACTGGAGCGTACATGAGTCTCGAAACTCCCCATCCCACGACGCTCGCGAACTTCGACGTGAAACTCGTGCACGTCTTCGACGTGCGCATGAATTTCCACAAGCGCATGGTGTTCGGCCCGGTGTCGGGCGGCGCGCGGCAGGGATACGTGCCGTTCAAGGACGGCATCGTGCGCGGTCCGCGCCTCAACGGAAAACTCCTCGAATACAGCGGCGCGGACTACGGCACCGTGCGCATGGACGGCGTGGTCGAGGCGAACGCGCATTACATCATCGAGGCCGACGACGGCATCCCTATCTACATCCACAACCGGGGTTACATCTACAACACCCAGAAGGACTCGCCGGGTCCGGCGTACTTCCGATGCACGCCGTATTTCAAGGCGCCGGCCGGCAAACACGAATGGCTCAATCGCACCGTCATCGTCGGCGGCGGCGAGCGCCACGACGATCCCGACCACACGATCTTCCGCTACTACGCGGTGGAGTGAGTCGGCCGCGGATGAATCGGATCGACTACATCGTCGTCGGCGGGGGTTCGGCCGGTTGTGTGCTCGCGGCGCGCCTCACCGAGGATCCGTCGATCAACGTGTTGCTGCTCGAGGCGGGCGACGACGAGCGCAAGTTCTTCAGGATCGCGATGCCACTCGCGTGGCGCGATGCGTTCCTCGATCCGCGCACCTCGTGGGGCTTCGAGACCGAGCCCGAGCCGCATGCAGGCAATCGCAAGGTGCCGGCGCCGCGCGGCAAGGTGCTCGGGGGGTCGAACTCCGTCAACGGCCTCATGTACATGCGCGGCTGCCCGGCCGACTACGACGACTGGGCAAAACTCGGCTTGCCCGGCTGGGACTACGAAGCCGTGTTGCCGTATTTCAAGCGCTCGGAAAACAACTGGCGCGGCGAGTCGAGGTACCACGGAGGCAGCGGGCCACTGACCACCTCGCGCCACGAAACCGACGATCACATCTTTCCGCGCATCATCGAGACGGCGGAGGCGCTCGGGTTCAAGCATCTCGAGGATTTCCACGCCGAGGACATCGAGGGATTCACGGTTCCCGATCTCAACTACCACCAGGGCGAGCGCGCGAGCACCGTCGCGAGATTCCTGCGGCCCGCCATGTCGCGGCCGAACCTCCGCGTGCGGATCAATACCCGCGTGCATTCGCTGCTGCTCGAGAACGGACGCTGCGTGGGCGTCCGCGCGGAAACACGGGGGCAGGTCGCGGACATCCGCTGCGAGCGCGAGGTGATCCTCTCGGCGGGCGCGTTCAATTCGCCGCAGCTCCTGCAGCTCTCCGGCATCGGTGCGCCCGCGGATATGGAACCTTTCGGCATTCCGGTGAGACACGAGTTGCCCGGCGTCGGCGCGAACCTGCAGGACCACCAGTCCGTGGGCATCGAATTCGCCGCGTCGGGAAAATTCTGTTTCGACAGCCGGCTGCGGGCCGACCGGCTGGCGCTTTCGGTGCTGCAGTGGAAGCTGTTCCGCAGCGGCATCATCGCGCGCGCGCCGATTTCGGCGCAGGGCCTCGTGCGGACGAGGCCGGAACTCGATCGCCCCGATCTGCAGATGCTCGTGAGTCCGGTCTCGATGTTCGCGCGGCCCTGGTTTCCGGGGTGGCGCGCCGGAGTAGGGCATCAACTGTCGATGGCCTGCGTGCTGCTGCATCCCGAGAGTCGTGGCAAGGTCTCGCTGCGTTCCGCGGATCCGCGCGACAAGCCCAGGATCCAGCTGAACCTGCTCGCGGCCGAGGCGGATCGCGCGGGATTGCGTGAAATCGTCGGCTTCGTCCGCCGCTTTTTCGCGACCGCGCCCGCGGCCGGACTCGTCGCCCGCGAACTCAAGCCGGGACCCGACGTGCAGGGTGAGGCCATCGAAGACTGGGTGCGGGCGAATGTACGCACGGCCATGCACCCGACCAGCACCTGCGCCATGGGCACGGATTCGATGGCGGTGGTGGATGGTCAGTTGAAAGTTCGCGGGTTGTCGGGATTACGCGTGGCCGATGCGTCGATAATGCCTCGCATCGTCGGCGGCAACACCAACGCACCGACCATCATGATCGCGGAGAAGGCGGTCGACCTGGTCCTGGGTCGCGCCTGAGGGGACCGAGTGGCGAAACCATTCTTCTACGGCTGGATACTGCTGGGCGTGCTCTGGCTGGTGTTCGCCTTCAACCTGGGCTTCCCGGCCTACGGCGGTCCCGTCATCAACAACGCCATGGCCGATGCGGTGGGATTCAGCCGCGGTCCGCTCGGCCTCATCACGACGTTCTACATCATCATGTCGGGGCTGCCGGGACCGCTGGTCGCGATGGCGGTGCGGCGCTTCGGTTCGCGCAACACGCTGATCTTCGGCAGCGTGCTCAATGTGCTCGGCGCCTGTTACATGGCGCTGGTCGCCGACTCGGCCTTCCATGCCTACATCGGCTTCGGCCTGCTGATAGGTGGCGGCGTGTGCTCGGGCGCGGCCATCGCCAGCCAGACTGTGCTGTCGCGCTGGTTCGTGCGCCGCCGCGCCACGGCGATCTCCATCCTGTATTCCTCGGGCGCCATCGGCGGCTACGTCGCCACCAAGTTCGTATTGCCCGCGGTGATCCACGCGCACAGCTGGCGCGCGGCCTGGTGGGTGATCGCGGGATTGTCCGCGCTCGCGGGCGTGCTCGCGCTGGTCTTCGTGAAGGAGAAGCCCGAGGACGTGGGAGCCGTCGCCGATGGCGGCGAGGTCGCGACGTCCGGCGCGCAGGCGAGGGCGAAGCCTTCCTTCATCACGGAGACGCCGATCGAGTTCCGCGACGCCGCGCGCATGCCTGCCTACTGGCTGCTGGTCGCGGCGCTGCTCGGCGGCAGCAGTGCGTTCACATTCTTCCTCGGTCACGGCATCGCGATGCTCAAGGATCTCGGACATCCGATGGAAGTCGGTTTCGGCGCCATCGCTACGATGACCTGGACCGGGCTGATCGCGAAGGCATTGATCATCGCCTTCGGCAATCGCTTCGATCCGCGCTGGCTGTGGGTCTTCTTCATGGTGTGCTTCGGCCTCTCGATGGTGATGCTGGTCGGCGCCGACACACAGCTCGAAGTGGATCTCGTCGCCGCGCTGCTCGGCATGGGCTTCGGCGGCGGAGTGGTGTGCCTCATGACCGTGCTCGGCAACTATTTCGGACTCAAGGCCTTCGCGTTGCTCTCCGGCATCGCCATCGCGATCAACACCACGATCTCGGCCATCGGACCTTACGTGGCGGGCTATCTTTATGACATCGGATATCCTTACAGCGGCACCTGCTATTTCATCGCGGCGTGGTCTTTCCTCGGCGCGCTGATTCTCGTCATCATCCGTCGTCCCCATCCTCAACCATCCACCTTTCCCGCATGACCCAGATCCAGGAAGGCACGCTGCTCTGGAAACCCTCCGCGCAGCGACTCGCCCGTTCGCATCTCACCAAATACATGGCATGGCTCGCGGAGCGCGGCCGCAAGTTCGACGACTACGAGTCCCTGTGGCGCTGGTCGGTGGAAGACCTCGAAGGTTTCTGGGGTTCCATCGTCGAGTTCTGCGGCGTGCGCTTCAGCACGCCGCCGACCCGCATGCTCGGCCGGCGCGAGATGCCCGGCGCGGAATGGTGTCCGGGCGGCAGGCTCAATTACGCGCAACATGCGCTCGTACACGAGCGGCCTGGCGAGGACGCGCTGTTGCACCTGTCGGAGCGCCGCGAGCTGACCCGGCTTTCCTGGCCGGACTTCGCGCGCGCGGTGCGCGTGCTCGCGACGAAGATGCGCGCGCTCGGCATCGCGCCCGGCGACCGCGTGGTCGCGTATCTGCCGAACATTCCCGAAGCGATGATCGCGATGTACGCCACCGCGAGCATCGGCGCGGTCTGGTCGAGCTGCGGTCCCGATTTCGGCACGCGCGGTGTGCTCGATCGTTACGCGCAGCTCAAGCCGAAGCTCCTGATCTGCGTCGATGGTTACAGCTACGGCGGCAAACTCTTCGACCGCCGCGCTGACATCCGCGAGATCATCGGCCAGCTGCCCACGCTCGAACACGTGGTCTATCTACCGTACCTCGATCCGGACGACCTGACGCCGGTCACGGACCGCGCGATATTCTGGGCCGACGTGCTCGCGGGTCCCGATCCCGGCCGTGAAGCCTTCGAGTTCGAGCAGGTGCCGTTCTCGCATCCGCTGTTCATCCTGTTCTCGTCGGGCACCACCGGGCTTCCCAAGGCCATCATCCACTGCCACGGAGGCATCACGCTCGAGCAGCTCAAGCTGTTCCATTTCCACATGGACATGCACGCGCGCCAGCGCATGTTCTTCTTCACCAGCACGGGCTGGATGATGTGGAACTTCCTCTCGAGCTCGTTGCTCATGGACGTGGTGCCGGTGCTGTACGACGGCAACCCGGCGTGGCCCACACCGGACCTGCTCTGGAAAATGGCCGACGACACCGGCGCGCACCTGTTCGGCGCGAGCCCCACCTACCAGAGCATCCTCGAGAAGGCCGGCATCGTCCCAAAGGATCGCTTCAAGCTCGAAGCTCTCGAGACCATCGTCCTGGCGGGATCTCCGGTGACCGCCGAGTGCCAGAACTGGTTCTTCGAGAACGTGAAGCGCGACCTGTGGGCCCACTCGGGCAGTGGCGGCACCGACATCTGCACCGGCCTGGTGGGCGGCGTCGTGAACCTGCCTATCTACGCGGGCGAGATCCAGGCGCGATCGCTGGGCGTCGCGGCCTATGCGTTCGATGACCGCGGCAACGAACTCGTCGACGAAGTAGGCGAGCTCGTGCTCACCGAACCCATGCCGTCGATGCCGGTGGGCTTCTGGGGCGACAAGAACAACGAGCGATATCTCGAATCGTACTTCGATCAGTACCCGGGCATCTGGCGCCACGGCGACTTCTTCCGCGTGAACGCGCGCGGCGGATGTTTCGTGCTGGGCCGCTCGGACGCGACCCTGAATCGTCACGGCGTGCGCATCGGTACGGCCGAGGTCTATCGCTCGCTGCTGGGCGTCCCGGAGATCGAGGACTCGCTGATCGTGAATCTGGACCTCCCGGGCGGGAAGTTCTTCATGCCGCTGTTCGTGAAGCTCAAGGGGGACGTGCCGCTCGACGAGGACATCGCGGAACGCATCCGGGCCCAGATCCGGAAGGAGTATTCGCCCCGGCACGTACCGGACCGGATCTTCCAGGTTTCGGCCATTCCTTACACGCTGACCGGCAAGAAGATGGAGGTGCCGGTACGGCGCATCCTCATGGGCGTTCCGGTGGAGAAGGCCGCGAACAAGGCCGCGATGGCCAACGTTTCGTCGCTCGATTTCTTCGTCCAGTACGCCCAAACCCAGACTGACTACCCGCGATTCGCCTCCTAACTCCCTGAAAACGTGACGAGCGCACGTTTCGGCCCCGGGTCATGGGCTATGCTTGACATATGTCAACCAGGAGGAATGGTCTCATGCGTAAGGCAATGGTTCTCGGTGTCTTGGCACTTGCGGGAACGCTTGCTTCGCCCGCGTTCGCGGCGGACGAGTACACGGGCTTTCGTCTGCAGATGACGCTGGGAGATGAGAATCTCGACGGTGACTTCGTTTACGACCCGCTCGGCGTGGAGCCGATCAATACGCATCGCTTCGGTTACGGCCTGGGTGGTGGATGGGCGCTCAACCGCTATCTCGCCGTGGAAGCCAACCTGCGCGGCGGCACGACCTTCAATTCGGACGTTTTTCCGGAAGAACTGCCTGCCATCGAGGTCCTGCCTCTCACCGGCGAGAACAATCCGGCCTTCTTCAAGGTGCGCAACGACGTGAAGGGCATCGACGTCTCCGTGGTCGGTTCCCTCTGGATCGGCAAGCGATTCTCGGTTTTCGGCCGTGGCGGCATGTACGCCTGGCGCGCTGAAACGTCGTATGCGTGGGGCGATTATGACGCGGCGACGCCGAACAAATTCGTCAACGCGGCCGACGACAACGGCTTCGCGCCGCTGTTCGGTGTCGGCCTGCAGACGGTTCTCGATGGCGCGCTCGTGCGCTTCGAATACCAGCAGACCGACGTCGGCAACCTGACCCGGGGATCCGACTTCAGGCAGAACGACAACACCATATCCTCGTTCAACTTCAGCATCGTCTGGACGCTGCAGTAAAGCATCGCGAATAACGAAACCAGGGGTCAGTCCGAAAGGACTGACCCCTTTTCTTTACCCCGATCCCCCTAACGAGGGGTGTCCCGGTTTTGCCGCGCGCGCGCATACTTCGCCATCCCATCGGATGGAGAACGCGCATGCGGTATCGCAAGCTCGGCAATACGGGCCTCATCGTTTCGGAAATGTGCCTCGGCGCGATGACCTTCGGCAGCGGCGAGGGCATGTGGGCGACCGTCGCGGGCGTCGGCCAGGAAGGCGTCACCGATCTCATCAAGACCGCGTTCGACCGCGGCATCAATTTCATCGACACCGCCGATTTTTATTCGAACGGCGCGTCCGAAGTCGCGACGGGTCATGCGCTCAAGTCGCTGGGACTCGCGCGCGACAGCTACGTGCTCGCGACGAAGGTCCTGCTGCGCATGGGCCCGGGCCACAATCAGATCGGGCTTTCGCGTTACCACATCATGGAGAACGTGAACGCGAGCCTGAAGCGCCTGCAGGTCGATCACATCGACCTCTACCAGATCCACGGCCGCGATCCATTCACGCCGCTCGAGGAAACGCTCGACGCGTTGGATGACTGCGTGCGCGCGGGCAAGGTGCGCTACATCGGCCTGTGCAATCTCTCCGCCTGGGAGATCACCAAGTCACTGTGGATCTCCGACAAGAAGAACCTCGCGCGCTTCGAAAGCCTGCAGATGTATTACTCGCTCGCGGGCCGCGACATCGAGCGCGAGATCGTACCGCTCGCGAAGGACCAGAAGCTCGCGATCCTGCCGTGGAGTCCGCTCGCGGGTGGGCTGCTGTCGGGCAAGTTCTCGCGCGAGAATGACAAGCCGGGTGGCGCGCGCCGCGCCACATTGGACTTCCCGCCGGTCGACCGTGAACGGGCGTGGCGCGTGATCGACGTGATGCGGCCCATTGCGGCGGATCATCTCGTCTCGGTGGCGCAGGTCGCGCTCGCGTGGCTGCTCGCCCAGCCGCACGTGACCTCCGTGATCATCGGCGCGAAGAACCGCGATCAGCTGCTCGACAACCTCTCCGCCACCGAGCTCACGCTGAGCGCGGAGCAGATCAAGGCCATCAGCGAGGCCTCGGCGCTGCCGAGCGAATACCCACAGTGGATGCTCGACCGGCAGTCGGCCGATCGCCTAGGGCAGGTGAACGGCACCCGCTGACACACGGGTCGACAGGGCCGGATACCGATACTGATATCGACCCTCGCCGTGGCCGTCGGCGGGAGGTCGATATGCCCGCGTTCCCCTGGTTTGTTATGCCCTTTCGGGGGCTTTTTCGGGCCGGAGCGGTCCCCACCGGGCGGCAATTCTGATAGCGTTACCGCCGCTCAAAACGCGGGGGGTTAATGTATCTCGGCATCGATATCGGCACATCGAGTGTCAAGGCCGTCATCGTCGACGACAAGGACACCGTAGTCGAACAGGCGTCCGCGCCATTGAACGTTTCCCGGCCCCAGGCCGGCTGGTCCGAACAAAACCCCGCCGACTGGTGGTCGGCCACGAATGCCGCGGTCGCCGCGTTGCCGGCCAAACATCGCAAGGCCGTGCGCGCCGTGGGCCTCTCCGGCCAGATGCACGGCGCCACGCTGCTCGATGCCAGCGACAAGCCGCTCCGTCCGGCCATCCTCTGGAACGACGGCCGCAGTGAGAAGCAATGCGCGACGCTCGAGAAGACCGAGCCGCGATCGCGCGAAATCACCGGCAACATCGCGATGCCGGGCTTCACGGCGCCCAAGCTCGTCTGGGTGCGCGAGAACGAGCCCGCCGTATTCAAGGACACGCGTTGCGTGCTCCTGCCCAAGGATTACGTACGCCTGTTGATGACGGGCGAGAAGGCGAGCGACTGTTCCGACGCCGCCGGCACGCTCTGGGTCGACGTGGCCAAGCGCAAGTGGTCGCCCGAAATGCTGGCCGCGACAGGCCTGAACGAAACCCACATGCCGCGCCTGGTCGAGGGCTCGGACGCCACGGGCAATTTGCGCAAGGACGTGGCCGAGGCCTGGGGCATGGATGAAGTCCCGGTGGCGGGCGGCGGTGGCGACAACGCCGCGGGCGCGGCCGGCATCGGCGTCATCAAACCCGGCGATGCGTTCCTGTCGCTCGGTACCTCGGGCGTGTTGTTCCTGGTCACGCCGAAATTCCTGCCGAACTCGGCCAAGGCCGTGCACGCGTTCTGCCACTGCCTGCCGGGCGTGTGGCACCAGATGAGCGTGATGCTTTCGGCCGCGAGCTGCGTCGACTGGGCCGTGAAACTCACCGGAACCAAGGACGCGGCCGAGCTGCTGTCCAAGGTCGAAGCCCGCAACAGCCTCGCGGGACCGGAGATCTTCCTGCCCTACCTGTCGGGCGAGCGCACGCCTCACAACGATCCGGCGGCCCGGGGCGTGTTGTTCGGACTCAACCACGACTCGGACGCCGCGGCCATTGGCCAGGCGGTGCTCGAAGGCGTGGCCTTCGCGTTCGCGGACGGGCTCGATGCACTCATCGAGGCCGGCGCGACCATCGACAAGATTTCCGTCATCGGTGGCGGCGCGCGCTCCATGTGGTGGGGCGGCGTACTGGCGGCAGCCCTCCGGCGGCCGTTGGTTTATCGCGACGGCTCCGAAGTGGGCCCGGCCTTCGGCGCCGCGCGGCTTGCCCGGATAGCCAAAACGGGCGAACGGGCGGAGGATGTGTGCCGGCCGCCGCCGGTCAGGGTCGTCATAGAACCCAATGCCCGCGACATCGAACAGCTGGCGCCGAAGCGCAAGTGTTTTTCCCAGATTTATCAAGACCTTCGTCCAAGATTTCGAGGAGTTTGATCATGTCCAGCGCCGCACCCCTGAAGAGGGCTTCCTATTTCGAAGCCGTCTCTCCCATCAAGTACGAAGGGCCTGAGTCGGACAATCCGCTCGCCTTCCGCCACTACAACAAGGACCAGCTCGTCCTCGGCAAGCGCATGGAAGATCTCCTGCGTCCGGCGGTGTGTTACTGGCACTCGTTCGCCTGGGACGGCCACGATATTTTCGGCGGCGGCACCTTCGCGCGCCCGTGGAACAACAACGGCCCGATGAACGAGGCGAATGCGTGGGCCAAGATGGACGCCGCGTTCGACTTCTTCACGAAGCTCGGCACGCCGTTCTACTGCTTCCACGACGTCGACGCGATGCCGACGGCGTCGAACATCAAGGAGCACGTCGAGAATCTCGCCAAGACCATCGATCGCCTCGAGAAGAAGCAGGCCGAGACCGGCGTCAAACTACTCTGGGGCACCGCGAACCTGTTCTCGCACCCGCGTTACATGGGCGGCGCCTCGACGAACCCGGATCCGGATGTGTGGGCATTCGCGGCGACGCAGGTGCGTCATTGCCTCGACGCCACCAAGCGCCTCGGCGGAGCGAACTACGTGTTGTGGGGCGGCCGTGAAGGTTACGACACGCTGCTCAACACGAACCTCAAGACCGAGCTCAAGAACTTCGGCCGCTTCCTGCAGCTCGTGGTCGATCACAAGCACAAGATCGGCTTCAAGGGCACGATCCTGATCGAGCCCAAGCCGCACGAGCCGACCAAGCACCAGTACGACTTCGACACCGCGACCGTGTACGGCTTCCTCAAGTCGATCGGCCTCGAGAACGAAGTGAAGGTGAACATCGAAGCCAACCACGCCACGCTCGCGGGCCACAGCTTCGATCACGAGATCGCGATGGCCGATGCGCTCGGCATCTTCGGCTCGATCGACATCAACCGCGGCGATCCGCAGAACGGCTGGGACACCGACCAGTTCCACAACGATC
>JAEZCR010000149.1 GCA_023433465.1 Pseudomonadota bacterium
AGGGTCACCGTCGTTCCTATCTCGGGAGCCCCCTCTACGATGCCCGGTCGAGCACCGCCATGGACTCCACGTGTGTCGTGTGCGGAAACATATCAAGTACACCGGCGGCACGTAAGCGGAACCCATGGTCGTGGACGAGCACGCCCAGGTCCCGAGCCAACGAGCCGGTGTGGCACGAGATATACACCACCCTGCGAGGCGCGATATGTGCCACGGCGCTCAAAACCTCACGCGCGCCGACTCGCGGCGGGTCTAACAGCACCGCGTCGTACCCGCCGCGCAGCCAGGGGATGGTCGCGTCGGGGGCCACCGACAGGTCGGCCACGTGGAATTCGGCGTTCGTCACCCCGTTGTTCCGGGCATTGGCGCGGGCCCGCTCGATGAGACCTGGTTCACCTTCGACGCCAACTACCGAGCCGGCATGCCGCGCCAGGGGGAGCGTGAAGTTGCCCAGACCGCAGAACAGGTCCAGGACCCGGTCCGTGGGCCGGACCTCGAGTAGTTCGATCGCGCGGGCGACCATGCCGTGGTTGATGGCCGCGTTGACCTGGACGAAGTCCGAGGGACCGAAGTCGAGTTTCAGGCCGAACTCGTCGAGGCGATAGTGAAGGTCGACGGGCCCGGGCGTCAGCGGCCCGATGGTATCGAGCCCACCCGGCTGCAACATGACGCGCAGGCCATGCGCTTTCTCGAACCCGGACAGCCGCGCGAGATCGCGCTCTCCCAATGGATCGAGAACGCGAAGCACGAGCACACGCTCGCCATCCGACAGCGACACCTCGATCTGCGGAATGCTCTCGCGCCGTTCCATTCCCGTGAGTAGTTCGCCAAGCGCTTCGACCAGTCCACCTACCGGCTCGGCGAGCACTTCGCAGCGCCGCACGTCCGCGACGTACTTGCCCTGCTTCTCGCGGAACCCGACCAGGCTGCGGCCCTTCTTCGTCACGTAACGCGAAGACAGGCGCGCGCGCCGCCGGTAACCCCAGACCGGGCCTGACAAGGGCGACAGCCAGGTTTCGGGCACGACCTTGCCGATGCGCTCGAGATTGCTCGCGAGCTCCTTCTGCTTCGCTGCGATCTGCGCCGCGGGATCGAGGTGCTGCAACGCGCATCCGCCGCACACGCCGAAGTGCGCGCAGCGCGGCGTCACGCGCTCGGGCGACGCCTCGAGGACTTCGATGAGCTCGGCTTCGTCGTGGCTCTTGTGGAAGCCGCGGCGACGGAACGAAATACGCTCGCCCGGCAACGCACCCGCGACGAACACCGTCTTGCCCTGCGTCTCCGACGCGCGCACGACGCCTTCGGCCTCGTGGGTCAGATCCGCCACGACGCCCGTCTCGAGCGCGGCATTCGCCGCGCGCGACGCACGGCTCACGAGATCGCTCCCTCGGCGACGGTGGTCGCGGCACTCTCCGCGGGCCACGCCGCGAGGAATTCGTCGAAGTGCGGCAGCCGCGCCTCGGTGAGCCAGGCGCGCGTGCGCGCGAGTTCGTCGGCGAGCCCCGCATCGGTGAGTCGGCCGCGCATGTGCTGGAAGCGCAGGAAAACCAGCCAGGTGTTGATGACATCGGTTTCGCAGTAGTGACGGATGCGCGTGAGGTCTCCCGCGCGATACGCGGCCCAAACCTGCGAGCCGTCGAAGCCGAGCTTGCCCGGGTAGCCCAGCAAAACCGCCGCGTCCGACAGCGACGCCCGGGCGCGCGACTGGTACCCCGAGAGCACGTCCATCACGTCGATGTGACGCCAATGAAAGCGGCCCAGGTAGTTGTTGTAGCGGAATGCCGTGTCCTCGTCGCCGGTTTCCCAGTAGCGAGGCGCCTGCACCTTGTGGCGCAGCGCGCGGTAATGCAGCACCGGCAGATCGAAGCCGCCGCCATTCCAGCTCACGAGGTCCGGCGAGAATCTCTCGATGCCGTCGAAGAAGCGCATCACGAGTTCGCGCTCCGTGGCGGACTCCTCGCCGAGGCTCCAGACCCGGAAGCCCTCGCGCGAACGGAACGCGCACGAGATCGCGACGATGCGATGCTGATCGTGCGGCAGGAAATCGCTGCCGGACTCCTGCCGCGCGCGCGCCTGCATCGCCTTGCCGACTTCATCGTCGGAGAGTCCTTCGAGTCCGTACAACCGGCGCCCGAACTCCACGTCCGGAACCGTCTCGATGTCGAATACCAGCGTGTTCATCTGCGTCCCCGGCGGCGCGTGGTCGCGCGCGCACTCTTGCGCCGCGCGCGTTTGCGCGCGGCCCGTTTCGCGGGCTCCGCGGCCTCGAGCACCGCGACGGCGACGATGAGCCCCGCCTCGTCGGTGAGCGTCACGTGCCCGCCGCCGATCCCGAGCTGGCGCCGCACCTTCTCGCCACGCGGCGAATAGACGACCTCGGGCCGGCCCCAGGCGTTCTGCACCACGCCCACATCGCGAATCCAGATGCCATGCGCGAAGCCCGTGCCCATGGCCTTCACGATGGCCTCCTTGGCCGCGAAACGCATCGCGAGAAACCGCTCCGTCCGCTTCGTTTTGGTCAATTGCAGGCGTTCGGCCGGCATGAGCAGGCGCTCGACGAAATGCTCGCCATACTTGTCGTAGAGCTTCTTCACGCGCGCGGCTTCGAGCACGTCGACGCCGATTCCGAAGATCATCGACGCGCGTCCCGCATGAGCGCCTTCATGTCGCGCACCGCGGCGGGCAGCCCGCTGAAGATCGCGCGCGCCACGATGCAATGGCCGATGTTGAGCTCGACGATCTCGGGAATGGCCGCGATGGGCGTCACGTTGTTGTACGTGAGTCCATGGCCCGCGTGGACTTCGAGGCCGAGCCCAGCGGCGTATTTCGCCGCGCTCGTCAGGCGCTCGAGCTCGCGCGCCTGCGCAGCGCCGCTCGCGTCCGCATAGGTACCGGTATGCAGTTCGATGACGGGCGCGCCGGACCGCTTCGCGGCATCGATCTGCGCCGGGTCCGGGCCGATGAACAATGCGACACGGATACCGGCCGCGGAGAGTTTCTTCACGCCCGCGCTGACTCGCTCGAGGTCGGCGGCGACGTCGAGCCCGCCCTCGGTGGTGATTTCCTGGCGGCTCTCCGGCACGAGGCAGCAATCGTGCGGCCGCACGCCGATCGCGATCTCGACCATCTCGCGGGTGAGTCCCATCTCGAGGTTCATGCGGGTCTGCAACAGCGGCCGCAGCGAGTGCACGTCGCGATCCTGAATGTGGCGGCGGTCCTCGCGCAGATGCAGCGTGATGTTGTCGGCGCCGGCCTGTTCGGCCATCAACGCCGCGTGCACGGGATCAGGATAGGCCGCGCGGCGCGCCTGGCGCACGGTGGCGACGTGATCTATGTTGATGCCCAGATCGATGTTGCGGGTCATTACGTACCTCGCCGTGTCATCGCGCGCGCAACCGTGCGGGTGCGCAATTCACGGCCTTCGAGACAATGGTCCAGCGCCTGGCGCAACATGCGCCGCGCGGCATCGAGCGATTGCGGATCGTCGAGCGACTCTTCGCGCAACGCGATCAGGCAGCGCCCCGAATAACTACCGGGTGCGTCTTCGCGCACCTCGCTCAAGCCCTGCGCCGGTCGATATTGATAATGGATATCCGGCGAAACGTCGAACTCGAGCCCGTATCCGATCGTCTCGAGCAACCGCTTCTCGAAGACGCGCAGCGCCGGCTCCGGGTGCGTGTCGAGACACAGCCGCCGCAGCGCGCGCGCATAGTCCTCGAACAGCTGCGGCTGCGGATCGTGACGCGTCGTGAGGCTGATGATGAGCTCGTTGAGATAGAAGCCCGACATCACGCGAGCGGGAGGTATCGGCGGTGCATCGCCGCCCGGCTCCGCCGCCGAAAGCTGCGCGGCGTCGCCGCGTCCCGTCCACGAGACCAGCAAGGGCCGAAACGGCATCAGCAGCGATGCAAGCTTCGATTTCGGGCCGCGCGCGCCGCGCGCGAACAAGGTGAGACGGCCGTGCCGCGCGGTGAATACATCGAGGATCCGGCTCGTGTCGCGGTACTCCCGATGGTGCAGCACGAAGGCCGGCTCGAGCGCGATGCGTTCCCGGGGCTGCATGGCGCGGCTACTCCATTCCGAGTTGCGCGAGCGCGCGCGCGTCGTCGGCCCAGTCCTCGCGTACCTTGACCCAGAGGTTGAGGTGCAGCCGGCGGCCGAGCCGCTTGTTGAGCTCCTGGCGCGCCTTCTGACCGACGCGCTTCAGGCGTTCACCCTTCGCGCCGATGACGATGGGCTTCTGCCCGGCCCGATCCACCCAGATCACGGCGTCGATGACGAGCTGCTCGCCTTCGTCTTTCTTCTGCTCGATCTCGACGGCGATGCCGTAGGGCACCTCTTCCACGAGCTCCATCGTGAGCTTCTCGCGGATGGTCTCGGCGATCTGGAAATCCTCGCCGCGATCGGTGCGTTGCTCGGGCGGAAACAACTCGGGCGATTCGGGCAATCGCGAGGCGATGACCTCGATCAGGCGGTCGAGATTGACCCCCTTCTCCGCAGACACCGGCACGACGTCGAGGAATCCGTGGCGCTCCGCGAGCTCGGCCACGAACGGCAGTAGTTTGTCCTTGGGGTAAACCTTGTCGACCTTGTTAACGACCGCGATGCAGCCACGGCCGCTGTCCTTGATCCGCTTGAGCACCGCCTCGTCTTCCTCGCCGAAGCGCAACGCCTCGACGACGAACACCACCAGATCGGCGTCGGCCAGCGCGGCGGCCGCGGTGCGGTTCATCGCCCGGTTGAGCGCGCGTCGTTCGCCGAGGTGCAGTCCCGGCGTATCGACGAACGCGATCTGCGTGCCGGGGCGGTTGAGCACGCCGAGCACGCGGTGCCGAGTCGTCTGCGGGCGGGACGTGACGATCGAAATCTTCTCGCCGACGAGCGCATTGAGCAGCGTCGATTTGCCCACGTTCGGGCGTCCGACGAGCGCGGCGAAACCCGCGCGGAATGGAGTGGGATCACTCATCGATACCCAGTGCCTTCAGCGCCGCCTGTGCCGCGATCTGTTCGGCGCGGCGGCGGCTCGCACCCTCGCCTTCGGTTTCGAGTCCGGTATCCGGCAGTACACACGACACGACGAACACCTGCGCGTGCGGCTCGCCGCTCGTGCGCTTCACGGCGTACACCGGTAGCGGGCGGCCCTTCGACTGGAGATGTTCCTGCAGCCGCGTCTTGGCGTCCTTGAGCGTCGCCGGCTCGGGCAACGAAGCGATGCGGGCCTCGAACATGGGCCCGATTTTCGCGCGTACGACTTCCAGTCCGCCATCCAGATACAGTGCCCCGCACACCGCCTCGAAGGCGTCCGCGAGGATCGACTGTCGGCGGAAGCCTCCGGTCTTCAGTTCGCCGGACCCCAGGTGCAGCAGCTCGCCGAGCTGCATGACCTGCGCGATTTCGGCCAGCGGTTCCTCGCTGACCAGCCGCGCGCGCAGACGGGACAGGTCTCCCTCGCTCGCGGTCGGGAATTCGCGGTACAGCCGCTCGGAGAGCAGCAGGTTCAGCACCGAGTCGCCGAGGAATTCGAGACGCTCGTTGTTGGGACCTTCGGCGCTTCGATGCGTGAGCGCCACCACGAACAACGCGCGGTCGCGCGGTTCGTACTCCAGCCGGGCGGTGAGCGTATCCGCCTGGCTGGTCGGGGTCATGCCCATGAGCGCCGCCGCATTCAGTTGATGGGCACCGATTTGTTGAACACCAGCAGCAGGTGCAGATTGCCGAACAGCGGCACGGCCTTCTCGTAGTCCGCGGTCATGGTCCAGCCCATCGGGCCGCGCGCGACGCCGATGTCCTTCGCCTTCGGGTTGTCCACGTAGCCCGTGTCGAACTGCTTCTCGAGCGCGCCACGGACGCTCTGTGGTGAAAGGGTGTCATCGCCCTTCATCTGCGACGCGGTCTTCTGCATCGCCTGGACCACCTTGTAGTAGTTCATGTACTCCGGCGCGACGCGAATCGCGGCGTACAGGGTGATCGCCATTGGAATGAGGAGAAAAATCCATCCGATCATCGTCACACCGCGTTGTCTGCGCATACGCCCTCCCAGACGCTGTTTGTTCGATGCGATCATTCGATGCCCCGACCGATGCGCTCCCAGTTGATGACCTGCGGGCGCTGCGTGTCGAAATTGAACCAGATTCGGGTCGCCTTGCCGACCAGATTAGCCTCGGGGACGAATCCCCAGATGCGACTGTCTTCACTGTTGTCGCGATTGTCGCCGATCATCAGGTAATGACCCGCCGGCACGACCTGGCCGAAGACGTGGTCGCTGCGGTCGCGGCCGGTTTCCGGGCGAGATTCGCGGCAGATCCAGGCCCCGATGTCCGCGGCCATCCGCTTGCGGTCGCACACGGGCAGGCCCTCGAGGGGGGCGCCGTAGGAACGGGCGCTGAAGGGCGCGATCGGCGAACGGCAGGACATGACCTGGTGTTCGTGCTGTCCGAGCCGCTCGGTAGATAGGCGAAAATCGATGTAACAGCCGTCGGTGAAACGGCCCGTCTCCTCGATCGTGATCCGTTCGCCGTTGACGATGAGCTGGTCGTCACGCACCTCGACGCGGTCGCCAGGCAGGCCCACGAGCCGCTTGATGTAGTTCATGCTCGGGTTCGGCGGGTAACGGAACACGACGACGTCGCCACGCTGCGGCGCGCCCACGTCCATGAACTTCTCGTTGATCACCGGCCAACGCAGGCCGTAGGCGTACTTGTTGACCACGATGAAGTCGCCGTCGAGCAGCGTCGGCATCATGGAATCGGACGGAATCCGGAAGGGCTCGAAAATGAACGCTCGGACCAGCAGCACGATGAACGCGACCGGAAAGAAGCTGCGCGCATAGTCGACCGTGCCGGGCTCGGGCAGCGCGATCGGCGCGGGCTTCGCCGCGGCCGCGGCGGCTTCGCGCTGCTTGCGGAACAGGAAGTGGTCGATGGCCCAGACGGCGCCGGTGGCGACCGACAGCACCAGCAGCACCAGGCTGAAATCGAGGGTCTCGGCGCTGATCATGCGCACGATGACCGCGATGATCAGCAGCGGCAGCAGCGCGTAGGCGGCGCGCAGCAGCGGCGGATCCGGCACCCGGGCCGAGCCCGCGGCAATGGCGCGGCGCGGCGCGAACAGCCAGCTATCCAGCGCGCACCACACGGCGACCGGCGCGGCGAGCCAGCTCAGCGGCCCGGAGACCTCCTTGATCCAGCCGAACACCACCGGCACGCCGATGAGCATGACGACCGCGATCAGCACGAAGGGCAGCAGGCCATACGCGATACGCGCGTGCAGTGGCGCGATCGCCGAATGACCTTCCGGCGTCTTCGGGCGACGCGGCTCCGCGACCCAATGATCGTACGCGCACACCATCACGACCGGGATGGCCAGTACGCTCAGGGGCAGTATCAGGCCCTTGAGCCAGGTAAACGCCTGCGGACCCAGGTGCTTGAACGCCGCGATCAGCGCCAGCGGCAGGATGTAATACGAGATGCGGACGAGAGGGTTTGGCGGGGCGAACTCGCCATTCGCGTCGCGCGGGCGCTTCGGCTCCTCGATGAACTTGTCATACAGGTAGATGAGCGCGACCGGGATGGCGAGCCAGGCGCCAGTCACGACCAGGACGTCGATGATGTCCTTCATGGCCGCCTACTTCTTTCCGACCTTGAGGACGGCGAGGAACGCTTCCTGCGGGATTTCGACCTGGCCCAGCTGCTTCATGCGTTTCTTGCCTTCTTTTTGTTTCTCCAACAGCTTCTTCTTGCGTGTGATGTCGCCGCCGTAACACTTGGCGAGAACGTTCTTGCGCAGCGCCTTCACGGTCGCGCGGGCGATGATATGGCTGCCGATGGCCGCCTGCACCGCGACCTCGAACATCTGGCGCGGAATGAGCTCCTGCATCTTGTCGACGAGCTGCCGGCCACGCTCGTAGGCCGAGTCCTTGTGGACGATGATGGACAGCGCGTCGACCTTGTCGCCGTTGATGAGCACGTCGAGCTTCACGAGCGGCGCGGTCTGGAAATGACTGAAGTCGTAGTCGAAGGATGCGTACCCGCGGCTCGTGGACTTGAGGCGGTCGAAGAAGTCGAGCACGACCTCCGCCAGCGGCAACTCGTATTGCAGCGAAACCTGCGTGCCGAGGTACAACATCTTCTTCTGCACGCCGCGCTTGTCCGCGCACAGCTGCAGCACGCCGCCCACGTGATCCGGCGGCACGAGGATGTTGGCGAGGATGATGGGCTCGCGCAGCTCTTCGATCTTGTCGACCGGCGGTAGTTTGGCGGGGTTGTCGACGTTCAGCGTCTCGCCGTCCGTCGTCGTGACCTCGTAGACCACCGTGGGCGCCGAGGTCACGAGATCCATCTCGTATTCGCGCTCCAGGCGCTCCTGCACGATCTCCATGTGCAGCAGGCCGAGGAAGCCGACGCGGAAGCCGAAGCCCAGCGCCCCCGAGACTTCCGGCTCGTAGTGCAGAGCGGAATCGTTGAGACGCAGCTTGCTCAGCGCGTCGCGGAACTTGTCGTAGTCGTCGGAGGCGATCGGAAACATGCCGGCGAATACGCGCGGTTTTACCTGTTTGAATCCCGGGAGCGGCTCCACCGCCTGTTGGCGTTCCAAGGTGATCGTGTCCCCCACGGGCGCGCCGTCGATTTCCTTGATGCCGCCGATCACGAAACCCACGTCGCCGGGGCCGAGATCCTTGGCCGGCACGGACTTCGGCGTGAAGCGGCCGACCTTGTCGACCAGGTGCGCGCGGCCGGTGGACATCACGCGCATCTTGTCGCCGGCCTTGATGGTGCCGTTGACGATGCGCACCAGCGTCACGACGCCGACGTAGTTGTCGAACCACGAGTCCACGATGAGCGCCTGCAGCGGCGCGGCAGGATCGCCCTTCGGCGCGGGGATGCGTTCGATGAGCCGCTCGATCAGCTCTTCCACACCCTCGCCCGTCTTGCCCGACACCTTGAGCGCATCGTCGGCCGGAATGCCGATGACGGCTTCGATTTCCTTGATCACGCGCGCCGGGTCCGCCGACGGCAGATCGATCTTGTTGATGACCGGAACGACCTCGAGACCGAGCTCGGTGGCGGTGTAGCAATTGGCGACGCTCTGCGCCTCGACGCCTTGCGTCGCGTCCACGACGAGCAGCGCGCCGTCGCAGGCCGCGAGCGAGCGCGATACTTCGTACGAGAAATCGACGTGTCCCGGCGTGTCGATCAGGTTGAGCTGGTAACGCTCGCCGTCACGCTTCGAGGTGTAATAGAGAGTGACCGACTGGGCCTTGATCGTGATGCCCCGCTCGCGTTCCAGTTCGAGCGAATCGAGCACTTGGTCCTGCATTTCGCGGGCCTGAAGTCCGCCGCAAATCTGGATGAACCGGTCCGCCAGAGTGGACTTGCCGTGGTCGACGTGGGCAATGATCGAAAAGTTGCGTATGCGTTGCATCGAGAGCTTGAGGTCGGCCTGCCGCCATCAGATCGCGCAGGGGCGCGACCCGATCGCGGCAAAATGAGCGCGGGATTATAACTTCAGGATGCGCAAAAGTTCGTTGGAATTCAGCGTGTAATGGCAAATCACGCTGCCATCGAGCAGCAATACGGGCACCTTGAGCCCATAGCGACGGACGAGTTCGGGATCGCCGTCCACATCCACGACCTCGACCCGCGGGAGGGCATGCGCCCGGCCCAGCTCGGCGAGTTCATGGAGCATTTCATCGCAGAGGCCGCAGCCTTCCCGGCTGACGACCACGAGACCGGGAGGCAGCGTGTGTGCCTCGCTCGGCGGGCTCACTTCCGGGGCGTCGCCGGCGGCGCGATTCCCAGCGCCTGCGTCGCGGCCTTCGAGGCCTTTACCTGCGTCGCGATGAATTTCACGGTGTTGGGCGGCACTTCGCCCACCGCGGTGACCTGGTGATCATCGACTATCGTGGAGAACGCCGATGACGAGCCGACCCGCGCCGGCCCCTGCGTCGCCTGCGAGTCGCGCTTGCGCGGCTCGACGAACACGGACACCGATGCGATGCCGTCGGTGAACACGAGGTGGGCGACCGGCTCGCTCGAACCCGGCAGCGCCTGCGCGGAACGCGTGGCCATGCGGAATCCCGGCGGCAGTCTCATCGCCTCCCAGAGAGCGGGCGGCGCGGCATTGATCGCGACCTGGCGATCGGCGCGCAACCAGCGATAACTGGACGCATCGACCAGCGGCTTGAACATCGAGTTCGGAATGCGCTCGGGCAGATCGATGTTGGAGAACACGATCTGTTCGATGACTTCGCCGGACGACGTGCACAGCTGCGTCTTCAACGGCATCGCCGTCTGCTCATCGATCCACAGGCGGTAGCCATAGCGGAATTCATCGCGCGGATGCAGCGCGACCACGCGCGTCATTCGGCCCAGCAGGCGCTCACGCTCGCCGCCGCGGATTTCGTACACCTTGGAGTCGCCGTCTTCGAAAGACGGCAGCGCGCCGAGCAGCGGGCCATCCGGAGCGCGGCGCTCCACGAGCACCATGCGCTTGTCGGGGAAATAACAGGTCAGCTCATCGCCCTCGCGCACGAACTCGCGACCCGACCCATCGAGGGACAACAGGCGCTCGGAAACTTCCTTGCCGCGCACGCGGTGGATGATGCGCAGGGTCTCGACGCGTCCGCCGTGCACATGCGTGAAGACGCCGACGTAGTTGCGCGCCGTGAGCGCGTGATTCATGCGCTCGAGCCATTCCTTCGGTTCGGCTCCGAGCGCGATACCCACTCCGAACAACAACGAGAACGCGGCCAGCCGCGCCGCGTTGCCGCGTGCGTACGTGCGCAAACTATTGCGCATCGTCCGCCTCCGCGTCACCGCCGACGTTCACTTCGATGCTCTCGGGTTCGGGCAGAGCCACGTCCGCGGGATCCGTCGCGACGAGTCCCAGGAGCGCAAGCCGGCGGGACAGAGGACCGGAATATTCGCTGTGAGCCACGACGTAATTCGCGAGGCGCGCAGGCGGTCCGATGCTCGTCCGGGTGCTAGGCTGCGGCGTCACGTAACGATCCGGCTCGCCGTTGGAAATGGCCGTCGCCGGCGCGGCGCCCGCCAGGGAATCCATCGCCTGACCGGCATCCATGGCCGACGGCGCCACGGTGCTCGCCATGATGGGCGCGGGTCCTTCCTGGTTGCGGAGCCACATGATCGAAACCGCCGCGACACCCGCGGCGATGCTCGCGCCCGCGACCGGACGCGCGAAGCGCATCCAGCGCTCGCCGGCCGTCGTCGATTTGCCGGCCCGCGCCGCGGTGACATTCTTCGAGGAGCTCGCGTTATCCGATGCGGCGACTTCGCCGTACGAGGGTTCCTGGGCCAGCGCATTCTGTACGCGCCAGGCAACGCGGTCGTGCAACACGACTCCCCGCTCGGCGCGTAGTGCCGCCCCGATCATGGAATACCGCGACCATTGGGCGCGCAGCGATTCATCCTTCGCAAGGCGTCTTGCGAGTAATTCGCATTCGCCAGCAGGCAATTCATCGTCGAACATCGCGGAGAGCTGGCTGTCTCTCTCCGAATGCCGCTCGATCGATCGCTCGCTCGGGCGCTCGCCCTGGCGCTCTTCCGTCATACCATTTCCTCGGTGCGGCCCAGGCCGCCTTCAAAAACTTCGCGCAAGCGTTTGTCGATCGCTTCACGCGCTCTGAAAATCCGTGATCGCACGGTGCCTACCGGGCACTCCATCGCTGCTGCAATTTCCTCGTAACTCAAACCGTCGAGCTCTCGCAATACGATGGCTGTCTTGAGTTCCTCAGGCAGTCCTTCGATGGCAGAGTTCACGATGCCGCGAATTTCTTCCGTGAGCGCCATTCCCTCGGGCGTGTCCGGATCCTGAAGCTTCGTCTGCACGCTGTGCGACTCCTCAGGGTCGGTCAGATCGAGGTCATAGGCGATGGGACTGCGATCGCGGGATGCGAGCTGATTCTTCGCCGTGTTGATCGCGATGCGGTACATCCACGTATAAAAGGCACTGTCGCCGCGGAACTGCGGCAAAGCCCGGTACGCTTTGATAAATGCTTCCTGGGCTATGTCTTCCGCTTCCGCCGGGTTTCGCACGTAACGCAACACCAGCTTCACCACCTTGTGCTGGTACTTGCGCACCAGCAGATCGAACGCGGTCTTGTCTCCACGCTGTACGCGCTTGACGAGAACCAGATCACTTTCTTCAACGGTCACGGGAGCACCCTGGCTCCGTGAAGGCTGAATAGACCCTGAACGCCGGGGAAAGTTTCCACCTCCAGCGGGCCTAATCGAATGATTTTCAATGCCTCGTGACGCACTTCAAAGCCTGTGGCCGGATGGTATCAGCTTGGCAGGCCCGAGCCCTTCGGCGGGCGGCGAGGACGGGTTTCCAGGCGCCTGCAAAGCCTCCGGAAAGGCTCCGGTTCCTGGACCGAGCTATCGACAAGTACCGAGCGTACGCCAAACCCGGTCGCAAGGCGCAGTACAAGTACCTGGTTGCCCAGCCTGAAACAGCCGTTTGTCAGCCGGGCGGGGCTGGCAATGAGTGCCGGGCCCAGGAAGGCCGTGAGACTGCCCCCCGCGGGTTCGCCTTCGGTCCATTCCAGGCGCCGCACGGCGCGCGACCCGCGAAGCAGGATGAAAGACCTCAACACGGGAATACAGGTTGCGAGAAGCCACGAGCAGATGGCCAGGCGCGCGGGAAGTGGCAGAGCAACCCCCAGAAGAATCGCGCAGCACAGCGCCAGCAGCCATCCGATCCAGAGCAGCGCGGCGCGCCGCGATGGAATGATTTCAATTCGATTGGAGCAGCGCGCGGCAGAGCGCGGCGCGGCGCGGATCTTCGGGTACATCGCCGGCCACGAGATACCCCGCGATCTCGGGGTCCGGCAATTCGAGAAACTCGATGAAGTCGGCTTGTTCTTCGCTTGACGCCTGCGCGTATCGCTCTTTCAGGTATCGAGTCAGCAGCAGGTCGAGTTCCTTCATGCCGCGGCGGCAGCGCCACTCGAGCTTTCTCAGGCGCTCGCGCGCCACTTCGGAAAACGTCGCCGAAGCGGCACCGTCCATTTCTCTTGCAGAGGGCTCTCGCACGGCTAGTGCTGCCTCTCGATCATCATTTTCTTTATTTCGGCGATCGCCTTGGCCGGGTTGAGGTCCTTCGGGCAGGCCTCGGTGCAATTCATGATGGTGTGGCAGCGATATAGCCGGAAGGGGTCTTCGAGGTCGTCGAGTCTCTCGCCGGTAGCTTCGTCACGCGAATCGATGATCCAGCGATAGGCCGCGAGCAGCGCCGCGGGTCCGAGATATCGATCGCTGTTCCACCAGTAACTCGGGCAGGAGGTCGAGCAGCACGCGCAAAGAATGCAGGCCGACGGGCGATCGATCTTCTCCTGGTCTTCCTTCGACTGCGGCCGTTCGCGGTCGGGCGGCGCGGGCGTGCGGGTCTGCAGCCAGGGCTTCACCGCCGCGTATTGGGCATAGAACTGGGTCAGGTCGGGAACGAGATCCTTCACCACCGGCATGTGCGGCAGTGGATAGATCTTCACGTCGCCCTTCAATTCGTCGCAGGCCTTCGTGCAGGCGAGCGTATTCGTCCCGCCGATGTTCATCGCGCAGCTGCCACAGATTCCCTCGCGGCACGAGCGACGGAAAGTGAGCGTCGGATCGATCTCGTTCTTGATCTTGATGAGCGCGTCGAGAACCATCGGCCCGCAGCTGTCCATGTCCACCTCGTAGGTGTCCATGCGCGGGTTCAGCCCGGAGTCCGGATCGAAGCGGTAGATCACGAACCTGCGGACGTGTTTCGCGTCGGCCGGCGCCTTGTGCGTCTTGCCGGCGGACTTGTCGATCTTCGAGTTGGCGGGAAGCGTCAATACGGCCATCGTGCTGCTCGTCAGTAGGTCCGCGCCTTCGGCGGGATCGGCTCGACGTCATTCGTGAGCGTGTTCATGTGGACGGGGCGATATTCGATGCGCGTCTTGCCCGCATCGTCGACCCAGCACAACGTGTGCTTGTGCCAGTTCACGTCGTCGCGCTCCTTGAAGTCCTCGCGCGCATGAGCGCCGCGGCTCTCCTTGCGGTTCTCCGCAGAGACAATAGTCGCCGTCGCCTGACCCAGCAGGTTATCCAGCTCGAAGGTCTCGACGAGATCGGTGTTCCAGATGAGGCTGCGATCCGTTACGCGCACGTCCGCGAAGGACGCATACGTCTTCGCCAGCGCATCGACACCTTCCTTGAGCGAGCTGCCGGTGCGGAACACCGCTGCATCGCGCTGCATGGTCTTCTGCATTTCCAGCCGGATCTCCGCGGTGCCACGCGAACCCTGGGCGTTGCGCAACCGGTCGAGGCGCGCGACCGCGAAACCGCCCGCATCCTTCCCCAGCGGCGCCTGCTTCTGGCCGGGCTTGACGATGGTGGCCGCATGACGCCCGGCCTCGCGGCCGAACACGACGAGATCGAGCAGCGAATTGCTGCCGAGGCGGTTCGCGCCGTGCACGGACACGCACGCCGCTTCACCGACGGCCATGAGCCCCGGCACGACGGTATCGGGATCGCCGTTCTTCATGGTGACCACTTCACCGTGCACGTTGCAGGGAATTCCACCCATGTTGTAGTGCACGGTGGGCAGCACCGGAATCGGATCCTTGTTCACGTCGACGCCCGCGAAGATGCGCGCGGTCTCGGCGATGCCGGGCAGGCGCGCGTGGATCACCTCGGGCCCGAGATGCTCGAGATGTAGATGGATGTGGTCCTTGTGTTTGCCGACCCCGCGGCCCTCGCGGATCTCGATGGTCATCGAGCGCGACACCACGTCGCGCGACGCGAGATCCTTCGCGTTCGGCGCGTAACGCTCCATGAAGCGCTCGCCCTCGGAGTTGGTCAGGTAGCCGCCCTCACCGCGCGAGCCTTCCGTGATGAGGCAGCCCGAACCGTAGATGCCCGTGGGATGGAATTGAACGAACTCCATGTCCTGCAATGGCAGGCCGGCGCGCAGCGCCATGCCGCCGCCGTCGCCCGTACAGGTGTGCGCGGACGTGCACGAGAAGTACGCGCGACCGTAGCCGCCCGTCGCGAGGATCACCATGTGCGCGCGGTAGCGATGCAGGCGGCCCGTGGCCAACTCGAGCGCGACCACGCCGCGGCAGGCGCCGTCCTCCATGATGAGGTCCAGCGCGAAGTATTCGACGAAGAACTCGGCGTGATGCTTGATCGACTGCTGGTAGAGCGTATGCAGCATCGCGTGGCCGGTGCGATCGGCCGCCGCGCAGGTGCGATGCGCCGTGCCCTTGCCGTAGTGAGTCGTCATGCCGCCGAACGGCCGCTGGTAGATGCGTCCGTCGTTGGTGCGCGAGAACGGCACGCCGTAGTGCTCGAGTTCGATGACCGCGGCCGGCGCCTCCTTGCACATGAACTCGATGGCGTCCTGGTCGCCGAGCCAGTCGGAGCCCTTGATCGTGTCGTAGAAGTGGAAGCGCCAGTCGTCCTCGCCCATGTTGCCGAGCGCGGCCGAGATGCCGCCCTGCGCCGCCACCGTGTGACTGCGGGTCGGAAACACCTTCGTGAGGCAGGCGGTAGATAGACCCGCCTCGGCGAGTCCGAGCGTCGCGCGTAAACCGGCGCCGCCGGCGCCAACCACGACGACGTCGTAAGTGTGATCGATGAATTCGTATTCTTTGGTCATAACGCGAGCACGAGGATGGCGAACACGCCGACGGCGGCCGCGGCCACGTGCACGAAGATCGAGGAAACCAGCAGCAGTGTCTTGGCGCCCTTGTCGTGCACGTAATCTTCGATGACGACCTGGACGCCGAGCTTGGAATGCCACGCCAGCGTGAGGACCAGCAGGATCGCGATCACCGCGGTCCAGGGCTGCGACAGCCAGGCGCTCATTTCCTCGTGCGACTGCAACGACCGGCCGAGCAGGCTGATGACGAACGACGCGGTCAGCGGGATCAACGCCACGGCGGTCACGCGCTGCACCCACCAGTGCCCTACGCCCTCGCCGGCCGCGCCGCGGCCGAGCACCCTGCCGAGCGGAGTGCGCAGGCTCATACCCATGACTCCATACCCATCGCGCGGCAGGCGAACCACAACACCAGCGCGGTCAGCGACACCGCCGCCACCACGACCACTGCGCCGCTGCGTCGCGCCTGCGCGCGTTCGAGCCCGCGGCCCGTATCCCACAGCAGGTGCCGGATGCCGTTGCAGAAATGGTAGACGAACGAGAACGTGAAGCCGACGAGCAGTAGTTTGCCGATGGGGCTCGCCAGCCGGCGCATCGCCGTCGCGTACTCCTCCGGGCCCGTCGCCAGCGCCATGAGCCACCACACGAACAGGAGGAACCCCACGGTGGCCACGCATCCGGTGATCCTGTGCAGGATCGACAGCGACATCGTGTACATGAACTTGTACACGCCGAGGTGCGGGGACAGTGGGCGGGAAGGCATCAGTACCGGTTCCTAGAAATCGATGCAGCGTCCGTTTCGTTCCCAGTCGCCGAAACGCGTGGGCTCGGGACCCGAAGGACCACCCCTCTCGCCGGGCCGAGGCTCGGATACCTGCGTCGGCGGAGCGTCCTTGACGTTTTCTTCGGTGACTGGGGGATGGGCATTCGGCACGGGCGCGAATTCTGCCAGAATCGTCAGTTCCCGACCACCTGAAGCCCTGACAAAAAGCTGACAAAACAACGATGAGCAAACCGGCAGGCATCGATCTTGGTGCAGGCGACGCCGCACTGGCCGTGCTCGCGGTTCGCGGGCCGGATGCCGCGCGTTTTCTTCAAGGTCAGCTCTCCGCGGAAATCGAAAAGCTGGAGGTCGGAAAGAGCACGATCGCGGGCCTGCACAATCCGCAGGGACGTGTGATCGCGGTGATCGCGCTTGCGCGCCCCGCACCCGAGGAATTGTTCGCCGTGTTGCCGGCCGAGCTCGCCGCGGACGTCATCACCCGCCTGCGCAAGTACATACTGCGTGCAAAGTTGCGCATCGAAGATCTGTCCGCCACCACGCGAATCATGGGCTGCTCGAATCCGCCGGCGGACGTTCTGGCGTCGATCGAATGGGGCGGAAGGTGGATCGCGTTGACGGATGCGAGCGGTGATCCCGCCGCGGCCGGCGAGTTCGACCGCGCGACGTGGGAAGCGCAGGACGTGCAGGCGGGAATTCCGCAGGTCTACATCGCGACGCGCGAAACCTTCGTCTCGCAGATGCTGAACCTCGACTTGTTAGGCGCGATCTCCTTCGACAAGGGTTGTTACACGGGGCAGGAAGTCATCGCGCGGGCTCACTACCGCGGTCGCGTCAAGCGGCGCATGCAGCGCTGGCGCGGCGCGGGCGATGCTTTGCTGCGGCCCGGTGACGCGGCCCGCGGCCCGGACGGCCGCGCGCTCGTGGTCGTGCGCGCCGCTTCGTCCCCGTCGGGCGGCCAGGAAGTGCTGGCGGTGGGCAACTACTCGGCCGCGATCGACGAGGCGCCCGCCTCCTCCGGCGAAGATGCCACGGTTCCGCGGCTCGAGGGCCCGCTCCCGCTTCCCTATTCGCTGCCCGAATAGCCGACCGCTAACTACTCAGGCGCATCTGGCGCGCGAGGCGCCAGGCGACCGCTCCCAGGGAGATCACGCCGATGGCGAGCGAGCTCCACAGGATGGCGATTCGCCATCCGCCCGATGGCGCGGGCGCCACCAGGCGCTCCGGGCCACCGGCGATCCGCGGCTCCGACACCTGCGCGTACGGCTGGGCGATCATCGAGTCCAGCGTCAGCGTTCCGTCAGGAAGCAGATCGGACAGGGCCGTCTCGCCCTGCTCCGCGCCGAAATTGCCGTAGACGATCTCGAACGGCGCGTCGCCGCGCGCGACGAACAGCACGTGGTGAGGCAACCAGCCCGCGCGCAGCCTGGGAATGCCGGCGCCAAATCCTCCGCCGCGCGGATCGACGACCACTTTCCAGTATCGACTGGCATTCGTGGATATCGCCTGCGGCGGCGACCGAAGTTCGGTGCGCGTGGACTGAAGGCGGTAAACCTTTGCGCGAGTCACATGTCGCCAGGGCTCGTGCTCCGCGCGTCGCGCGAAGTAGTCGACCTGCGCAACCGTGTTGCTCTCGGGCGGTTCCAGCTCGAGCTGATCGACCGGCAGGTGCGCGCCGAGGTCGAAAAGGTATTCACCGGCGATTTCGGACCGCTGGCCCGGAACGGCGTGCTGATTCCTGGCGACGGCGTCGTTGCCTGCGACGGGCGCGGCGAGCACACCCGTGAGTTCCGGCATCGCGGCGCCCGAGGGCGCGCGCAGCCGCCAGTAGTTCGCTCGCGTGGCGGGAAACCAGGCCGAGAGATTCTCGAAGATGGCGCCACCATGCCGCAACCGTGTCAATGCGGCCGACCCGCCGACTCTTCGCCATCGGGACAGGTCGTCGCTGACCTCGATCGTTGCATGCAGCGAAAAATCCGGTGCGTCCTGTGGGATTTCGAACGTCAGCGACTCGATCGGCGATTCGACGCCGCGCGCATCGATCAGGTAGGCCGTCGGGGGCGCCGCCGATGAAACGCCCGTGCCAGCCTGCACTTCGAGGGACGCCGTATCACCCCGGATCGTGAGACTCAGCGCCGAAGGCTCCTGCGCCTGTTCGCCGCGCAATGGAAACAGCGTGAGCCTCATTTCGGGTGCGGGGCGCGTAACCGAAGACGCAGGTCGCTGCAATGCGAAGGGCACGACTTCGCCGCGTCCATTGAGCACACGCAGATCCCGCAAGCCAGTATCGGTGGCGTCGCGATAGACGGCGACCGGCAGTTCGAACCATTGCAGCGGCGCGCCGGGCCACGGCGCGATGCGCGCGGCATACGCATACTGGTCGCGCACACTTTCACCCGCCGCTTCGTGCGCGACGCACAGCGCCGCGAGCGGCAGCAGCCCTTTGAGCCATCCACTCGTCATCATGCCTCCACGCATCATGCCTTCTCCGCTTCGGGCTCAGGTTCCGCCGGCGGCACCGGCGAGAACCGTCCGATGATCAGCATCAATACGCCCACGCCGATGAACGACACGATGCGTGCGACCGTGGCGGTGCGCGACAGGTCGACCAGGAACATCTTCGCGAGCGCGATGCCGAGCAACGTCGCTCCCGTGAACCAGATCCATCGTTCCGCCCTGCGCGTGCCCATCACCATCGCGAGCAGCGCGAGTGTTCCCCAGAAGATGGACAGCGCGGCCTGGACCAGCGTGGAGGCCATGAGCGCATCCGGTGTGTACGCGATGCCGGTCACGTGATGGATGACCCGCAGGAGCACGGCATTCAACAGGGCGAAGACCGCGAACGCGACGGCGGCCAGCAGGCCGCGCCGCGTTTCCACCGACAGCCAGGCGCGCGGCGCCTTCCAGATATCCAACAGCCAGCCCGAGATGGCGGCCAGCGCGAAGCCCTGCGCGATCTCGATGGGATTCACCGCAGGTAGATAGGGCAACGGCCGCGCACTGGCGTCGTCGAAGCACATCACCAGCACCCACAACCACAGGTACGCGGCGAGTCCACCGGCGCCGACATCGAGATACGCATGAGCATGCGCACTCACCGGCCAGCGCCCGCGGCTCCACGGCGCGAGCAGAACCAAGAGGGCGGCCGCCGGAACGAGACCGGACACGGCGCGATACCAGGCGGCGTCACCTGGCCGCGGCAGTTCGATCCACCAGGTCAGCTCGAACGTGATCAGCGCGACGACGAACCACAGGGTTGCGATGTGAAACGCCGGCTCCGCGCCCGCAAGCTCGGCGCGATGCTCCCACCGCAGCAGCCATACCCAAGTGACGAGCGCCAACGGCCAGGCTATCCACCCACCGAGGGCGAGCACATGGCCGTCGTCGACGACCGCGATGATGGCGGCCATCACCGTGACGGGCAGCAGCAGGGGCGTCGGCGTGCGCGCCACCCGCCAGTCGTTCCAGCGGGACAACGCGGCGCAACCGAGCGCGGTGGCGGTCACGAACGCCAGCAAGGCCGCGAGCCAATGCCGCTCGGGCAGGAACGCGATGATCTCGTTCGCGCCGGCGAACGCCCACCACGAGAGCCCCCAATAGAACGGAATGGCCGTCGAAAGACCCAGCCACTCGGGCAACTTGCCGCGATGCGAATGAGCGATGCGCGCGGTAGCGAGGCCGCCGATCGCGATCAGCAGCGCACCGATGAATTCACTGTTGGCGAGCGGCAGGTGCTGGGGCGCGGTGTCGTAGCCGACGACATACGAGAACGCGGCGCCGAGTTGCAGCAGCAATCCCGCCACGATCGCGAGGCGACGGCCCTGCCGCAATCCCACCCAGAAGATGGCCGCACCCTCGAGCGCCCACGTGCCCGCGGTCCAATGACCGTCGAGCGCCAGCGGCACCGCGAGCGTGAGGAACGCCACGCCGAGCGCGAGGAACGACTCGGCCAGCAGGCGCATCCCCTCGCCGGCACGGCGCCACACGAAGCGCGCGGACAGTAGATAGACTGCGCCGAGCGCGAGCGCGCTGAACGCCATGGCGTACGGCCGATCGCGCACCAGCGCCGACTGCAGCAGCATGGTCATCACCGGGGCGCCGAATACCAGCGTACCGTCCACGTAGTCGGCCAGCCGCGGTGCCGAGCGCAACGCGAACAACACGGCCACCGCGAGGAACATGAAGAAGAACAGGATCACGAACGGCTCGGTGGTCGCGAAATTCTCCGGTTTGTACTCGAGCACTCCCCAGGCCGTGCCGATGCCGTAGGTGAACACGAACGCGAGCAGGTTGAGCGGACGCCAGGTCTTGAACCATGCGATCGCGACGATGCCGGCGTTGAGCAACGCGTAGTAGCTGAACAGCACGACGTGATTGCCTTGTCCCGTGGAGGCGAGCACCGGCGCGAGGAATCCACCCAGCGCGCCCATGACGGCGAGCGCGAGCGCGTTCTGCCCGATGGCGAGGAAGGCAGACAGCGCGGCGATGGCCACGAGCATCGCGAACGTCGCGGTGGGTGGCAGCAGCTCGTAGAACCGCAGCGCCGCGAAGGCCGTCAGGTACAGCAGTCCGACGCCGCCGCCCTGCAAAGCCAGCGCGTACGGCCGCAGCCGGTTGCGCAGTCGCCAGCCGATGACGAGCAGCGCCGCTCCGCCGAGCGCCGCGCCCGCGAGACGGAACTCGATCGGCAGCATGTTTCGTTCGGCCGCGAACTTGAGCAGGAAGCCGACGCCGATGAACAGCACCAGCACACCGACCTTCACCACCAGGTTGCCGGCGAGGAACCAGTCGCGGATCCAGACGAAAATCGCCGGCGGCTCGTCGTTGGGCGTGTACCGCGGTCGTGACCGAGGTGACTCGAACAGCGGCGTGGGTCGGGCGGTATTCGCGGGCGCCGGCGCGGCTGCTGGCGAGACTGGCGACGTCACCGGCGGTTGCGCACTGTCGGCGGGAAGCCGTTCGAACCGCGGAGCCGGTGGCGGCGGCGCCTCGGGCTGCCGCCCTTCTTTCTCGTAGACAGGCGCGACGCGCGGCTCGGGAGGACGCACGGGCTTCTGCTCGTCGATCGTCCGGCTCAGCTCGAGCGCGCGCATCGACCTTTCGATGTCATCCAGGCGCGCGCGTAGTTTGATGTTCGCGCCGATGGCGTAACCCAGCGCGATTCCCGCGAACGCGCCCGCGAATTCGCCGATGACGCCACCAATGAAGGCGCCGCCCAGCATGAGCAAGACATGCATCGCCAGGACTCCTGCCGGCCCTCCGCCGGCGGAACCAGAAACGAATCAGCGCATCAGCGGCGCGCGAACGACACCAGCACCTGCGCGTATTCGAGCGCGCGCGCCGGGTTCAGGATCGGATGATTTCCTTCGAATTTATGTCCGCGCGAATTGCGCGCGCGTTCGAGCGCGCGGTTGTAGGCCGGCGCGAGGATATCGGCGTCCGAGGTCATCACGAGAACGCGCTGCGACACTTCTCCGAGACGCGCGAGGATGTCGTGCGCGGGCCGAACGCCCTTCGCGTCGGCTTCTGCGCCCGCGGCGATGGCCTCGTAGCCGAGCTCGAGATAGTCGCGCGCGTATTCGTAGACGATCGGCAGTGTTTCCTGGGTCAGTTCGAACGACGGGTCCCATTCCTTGAGCGTCCGCAGCATCACATCGAACGCGAAGCTGCGATGACCGCCGTCTTCCGAGAATTTCGGCGACAGACCCGCGGTCGGGCCCGCCATCTTGCGCAGCTCTTCGGGCGCGAGTCCCGGCACGCCGTCGAGCACCGCGCCCGTGACCTGCGCCGGAGACGCGAGCAGCATTTCGACCGCGATCGAGGCGGAGTACCTTCCGCCGATCACGGTGTACGGCACGGTGTGCAGCGAGCTGCAGGCCTCGAGGATATCGGTCGCGTATTGCTGGACGGTCCAGTTGCGATTCTTCTTGTGTGAACGCCCCGTGCCCGCGATGTCGAAGGCGATCGCGCGAAAACCCGCTCGCGCGAGCTGCGGCATGATGTGTTCGTACATGCGGCCGCTCGCCGGCAGCCACGGAAGCAGCACGATGTCCGGCCCGGCGCCGCAGGCGCGGAAATGCAATTGACCCGTGAGTGTGTCCGCGAATCCGTAACGCATCGGCATCACGGCGCGGTCGTGCGGCACCCCTGTTCTTTCTCTCATCAAGCCCATCCCGTTTGTCTCGACCCGGCGTGGCCGGGGGCGCCAAGTGTAACCGTCTTATGGAAAGTGTCTAAAGATCGATCGTCTCGACTTCCCGCACGGCGATCGAGGATCCCAGGAAGCGCGCTCCGACGCGCGCGAATCGTTCCGGACTGTCCGTCGCCATGAGAATGACGCCGCCCGCCCGTCCCGGTCCCCGCAGCAGTCCACGATTTGCAAGAACGGCGCGCGCGGCGGTCGCGGTCGTCGCGGCGGAATCGACCACGCGTCGCGTCGGGCCGAGCTGGTTCGCGATCGCGGCCGCCAGCAATGGGAAATGCGTGCAACCCAGCACGACCGCGTCCACCCGCGCATCGAGATGGGAAAGATATCGCTCGGTGACGGCCTCCACCGCGGCGCCTTCGCTCCAGCCTTCTTCTGCCAGCGCGACGAATATCTGGCAGGCGATCTGCGTCACGACGGCGTCGGGTCGCACGGCATGAATGGCGCGCTCGTACGCCCCGCCCTTCACCGTGGCCTCGGTGGCCAGCACGGCGATGCGACCGCTCGCCGAGGCGTCGCTCGCCGCGCGCGCGCCCGGTTCGATCACGCCGATCACCGGCATGTCCGGGAATCTTTCGCGCAGGCTCGGCAACGAGGTGGCGGACGCGGTGTTGCACGCGACGACCAGCGCCTTGATGCCGCGGCCCGCGAGCGCCTCACCCGCGCGCACCGAATATCGCGCCACCGTCGTCGCGCTCTTGGTTCCGTATGGCAATCGCGCGGTGTCGCCGAGGTAGAGAAAATCCTCCTGCGGCATTTCGGCCACCAGCGCGCGCAGCACCGTGAGGCCTCCGACCCCCGAGTCGAATACGCCGATCGGTGCGTCGCTGCGCGGGGCGCTCACGAGTCGTGCGTTTCCGGGCGCATGTGCGGGAACAGCAGCACGTCGCGGATCGACGGCGAGTCGGTGAAGAACATCACCAGCCGGTCGATGCCGACGCCGAGTCCGGCGGTCGGCGGCATGCCGTATTCGAGCGCGCGCACGAAATCGGCGTCGTAGTACATCGCCTCGTCGTCACCGGCCTCCTTGCGCTCGACCTGCGCGCGGAAGCGCGCCGCCTGGTCTTCGGCATCGTTGAGCTCGGAGAATCCATTGGCGATCTCGCGACCCGCGACGAAGAACTCGAACCGGTCCGTGAGGAACGGATCCTGGTCGTTCGCGCGCGCCAGCGGGCTCACCTCGGCCGGGTACGCGTACACGAACGTCGGGTCCATGAACGTGTGCTCGGCGTTCTTCTCGAACAGCTCGATCTGCAACTTGCCCGCGCCGTCGTGCGGCTTGAACGGGATACCCTGCTTCGTGCACAGCTCGCGTAGATAGGCGACGTCGCGCGCGCGGCTCATGTCGAAACCAGGCGTGTATTCGGCCACCGCATCGATCACGGAGATGCGCTTGAACGGCTTGTCGAGATCGTACTCGCGGCCCTGGTAGCTGAATTGCCGCTTGCCGAGCACCACGTCCGCCAGACCCTGCAT
>JAEZCR010000217.1 GCA_023433465.1 Pseudomonadota bacterium
GCGGCAACCAGGCGCTCGGCGCGCCGAATCTCACCGATGGCGCGTGGCTGCACGGCGGCTCGCTCGTGGCGGTGCGCGAGAGCATTTCCAAGGGGCGCACGGGCGCGATGCCCGCGCACGGCCCGCGGCTCGGCCCGACCCGGGTCAAACTACTGGCGGCCTACGTGCTGTCGCTCGAGGTGCCGGAGGATGCGGATGGAGCAGAAAGTGCAGGCGCCGCCGCAGCCGCGGCCCGGTGAGCTCGGTTCCCGCGCGCGCGCCACGGGCGCGCTCGTGTGGAGCGCGTTCCTCGCGGCCGCGCTCGCCACGATGATCTGCTTCGCCTTCATCGATCCCGAGGACATCGAACTCGGGCGCGCGCCCCCGTGGTGGAACACACGGCTGCGTGTCTACGCCATCGGGTTCTTCTTCTTCTGGCTCGTGGGATTCGTCGCCGCCTGGCTGAGCTGGGTTCTCGCGCGCGCGGGCCGCGAGGAGCCCTGAGTGCACGAGCAGGTGATCAAGCCGCGCGAGTCGCTGTACATCGCGCACCAGAAGGTTTATCCGCGCGAGATCGAGGGGCGCTTCGCGCGGCTGCGGACCATCGCCGTGTGGGTGCTGCTCGGCATCTACTATCTGTTGCCGTGGCTGCAGTGGGGCGACCGCCAGGCGGTGCTGTTCGACCTGCCGGCGCGCAAGTTCTTCATCCTGGGGCTCGTGTTCTGGCCGCAGGATTTCATCTTCCTCACCTGGCTGCTGATCATCGCGGCGCTGGCGCTGTTCTTCTTCACCGCGGTTGGCGGGCGCCTGTGGTGCGGGTACGCCTGTCCGCAGACGGTGTGGACGGAGACGTTCCTGTGGATGGAGCGCTTCGCCGAGGGTGAGCGCGCCGCGCGGCAGAAGCTCGATCGCGGCCCGTGGAACGCCCGGAAGATAGGGCGGAAATCGCTCAAGCAATTCCTGTGGATCACGTTTGCGCTGTGGACCGGCTTCACGTTCGTGGGCTTTTTCACGCCGATCCGTACGCTGGGCCACGAGGTGATGACGCTCTCGCTGGGGCCCTGGGAGACGTTCTGGATCCTGTTCTACGGCTTCGCGACCTACGGCAACGCGGGTTACCTGCGCGAGCAGGTGTGCAAGTACATGTGTCCGTACGCGCGCTTCCAGGGCGCGATGTTCGACCGCGACACGCTCGTGATCACGTACGACCAGGAACGCGGCGAGCCGCGCGGCGCGCGCAAGCGGGGAACCGACGCGGCTTCGCAAGGCAAAGGTGACTGCGTCGACTGCACCTGGTGCGTGCAGGTCTGCCCGACCGGCATCGACATCCGCAAGGGACTGCAGATCGAGTGCATCGCCTGCGCACTGTGCATCGACGCCTGCGATTCCGTCATGGACAAGGTAGGTAGTCCGCGCGGACTCATCCGCTACACGACGCAGCACGCGCTGGAGCATCAGCGCACGAAGATCCTGCGTCCGCGCACCATGATCTACGGTGCCCTGCTGGCGACGCTCATCGTCGGCTTCGTGGTTGCGATCGCGCTGCGTTCGCCGGTGTCGCTCGACGTGATCCGCGACCGCAACGCGTTGTACCGCCTCACGGATGATGGGCACGTGGACAACGTGTACACCATCCGCATCCTGAACAAGAGCGAGCGCGAGCAGCGCTTCGCGCTCGAGGCCCGCGGCGGCTCGGCGCTTACGCTGCTGCCGCACGTCGCCGAGTACCGCGTCGCCAGCGGCGAGGTGCACTCCGTGCCGATCCGCGTGCGCCGCGCGGCCTACGACCCGCTCGGCCCCGAGACCATCACCTTCACGCTGCGCTCGCTCGACGATCCGCGCGTGACCACCGAAACCGAAGCGCGCTTCCTCGCGCCCGCGAGATAGACCATGACCACCGACACCAAAGTTTTACCGGTTTCCGGTGCCTGGCACCGAAATCCGGTATTTGTCCTGATCTGGGCGCTGCCGGCGGCGGCGGTTATCGCGGGCGTCGCGACGTTGCTGATCGCGCTCGAGGATGCGGATCGGGCGTTGCCGGCGAGTTATCACTGGGAAGGAGCGCGGCTCGACGAGGATTTCGAACGCGCGCGGCGCGCGGCGCAGCTCGGCATCGCGGCGAGTTTCGATCTGTCCGCGGGGGCAGGGCAGTGCTCCGTCACACTCGCGCCGGCGGTGGATGCGGACGTGCTCGAGTTGCGGCTCACCCACGGCTCCGATGCCGGGTTCGATCGCCTGCTGCGTCTCACGCGAGGCGACGACGGCGCGTATCGCTCCGCGTGCACCCCGACACCGCTCGGCCGCTGGCGCGTCGCGCTCGCCGACGCGGCCGGTAGTTGGGCGCTGCGCGGCGCGACCGACGGGCCGCTGAGCTCTTTCGAATTGCGGGCGCGCGCACCGGAGGGTCCGGGCCCATGAGTCCGGTCGACGCGCTCCACACCCGCTGGTCGCTCGATGCCGGCGACCACGAGCACGTCGTGTTTCTCGTCGAAGGCATGCGTTGCGCCGGCTGCGCGCGCACGATCGAAAAGGCCGTGCGCGAATTGCCGGTCGAGTCCGTGCGCGTCAACAGCATGAACGCACGCGTCGCCGTGGACTGGCGCGGCGGCCAGACCACGCTTCCGCAGATCCTCGACGCAGTCGCGCGCGCCGGCTTCAAGCCGGTGCCGCTCGCCGGCAGCGAGGCGAGCGCGCACTACAAACGCGAGCGCCGCGCCGCGCTCAAGCGGGTCGGTTTCGCCTCGCTCGGCATGATGCAGGCGATGATGTACCTCGGTGCGCTCTACGGCGCGAGCGACATCGATCCCGCGATGACTCGCCTGATGGCCGTGACCGGCATGGTGATCGTGACGCCGGTGCTGTTCTACAGTGGCGCGCCGTTCCTGATCGGCGCCTGGCGCGACCTTTCTCGCCGCCGCATGGGAATGGACGTGCCGGTCGCGCTCGCGCTGCTGCTCGCGTGGCTGCCGAGCGTCGTTAACACCTTCCGCGGCAGCGGCGAGGTGTATTTCGATTCGGTCGCGATGTTCGTGTTCTTCC
>JAEZCR010000265.1 GCA_023433465.1 Pseudomonadota bacterium
CGCCTGCTCCGCAGGCCGCCGCCAAGCCAGCACCCACTCCAGCTCCCGTGCCGGCGGCGCCGTCCGCGCAGGTCGCGGCGCCGAAGCCCGTTGCGCCGGTCATCGCACCGCCGCCCGCTCCGAAGCCGATCGATCCGCCGGCGCCGAAGCCCGAGCCACCCGTGCTCGCGCCCGTGTGGGCCCCGAGCCCCAGTTCCAGTCCTGCCGCGAAATCCGCGTCGGCGCCCGAGCCCGTCGTGAAGCCCGTGACACCCGCGGCCGAACCGGTGTCCATCGTCGCGCGCTCGACGTCGAAGGAATCTCCGTCGCTCGGCTTGAACCGCGATCCGAAGGATGGCGACGCCGCCGACGCGCCGTTGCTGCCGCCGGGCGCGGTGCCTCCGGGCCGCGAACCGACCGCGCCGTCCGACCGGCCCGAACTCGCGCGCGTCGACGCCGAACTACTCGACCAGCTGCTGAACAACTCCGGCGAGGCGAGCATCGCGCGCGCCCGTCTCGAGCAGCAGATCGGTTCGATCGACTTCAACGTGGGCGAGCTGTCGCGCACGGTCACGCGTCTCAAGGAGCAGCTGCGCAAGCTCGAGCTCGAGACCGAGGCGCAGATCCTGCATCGCTACGAGGAAGAGAAGGGCCAGCGCGGTGATTTCGATCCGCTCGAGCTGGACCGCTACTCCTCGATCCAGCAGTTCTCGCGCGCGCTCGCGGAAACAGCGAACGACGTGGGCTCGATCCAGAACCTGCTCGAGAACCTGACCAAGGACACGCAGAACCTGCTGACCCAGCAGGCGCGCACGATCACCGAATTGCAGAACGGACTCATGCGCACGCGCATGGTGCCGTTCCAGCGCCACGTGCAGCGTCTCGCGCGCATCGTGCGCCAGGCGGCGACCGACACCCACAAGAAGGCGGAGCTCAACATCGAAGGCGCGTCGGGTGAGCTCGACCGCCAGGTGCTCGAGCGCATGATGCCGCCGTTCGAGCACATGCTGCGCAACGCTGTCGCGCACGGCATCGAGAAGCCCGAGGACCGCAAGAAGGCGGGCAAGAACGAATCCGGCACGATCACCATCGCGTTGCATCGCGAAGGCTCGGAAGTGGTCGTCGAGGTGTCCGACGACGGCGCCGGCATGAATCTCAAGGCGATCCGCGACAAGGGCATCGCCCTCGGCATGGTGCGCGCGGACCAGCAGCTCTCCGACGAAGACATCATGCAGCTCATCCTCGAGCCCGGCTTCTCGACGGCCGGGGCGGTGAGCACGTTGTCGGGCCGCGGCGTCGGCATGGACGTGGTGGCGATCGAGATCAAGAAGCTCGGCGGCGCGCTGCACATGGAGTCGAAGGCGGGGGAGGGCTCGCGCTTCGTGATCCGCCTGCCGCTCACGCTCGCGATCAGCCACGCGCTGATCCTGCGTGCGAACGACGAGCTGTACGCGTTGCCGCTGCCCACCGTCGAAGGCGTCGTGCGCCTGTCGCGCGCGGAGGTCGAGGCGCACCTCGGCCCCGAAGCGCCGCCGTTCGAATACGGCGGGCAGAAGTACAAGTTCCAGCATCTTGCGTTCTACGTGGGCCGCGAGCCCGGGCCGCTGCCGGATGGCGACGTGACCGTGCCCGTGATCCTGGTGCGCGCGGGTGAACACTCGACCGGCCTGGTCACCGACGAGCTCGTCGGCAGCCGCGAGATCGTCGTGAAGAGCGTCGGTCCGCAGATCGCCGCGATCCGGGGCATCTCCGGCGCGACCATCCTCGGCGACGGCCGCATCGTCATCATTCTCGACATCGGCGCGCTGGTGCGCACCGACTGGCGCGCGCGCACCGAGCCGGTGATGCCGCGCGAGAAGACGGACACTCGCTCGGTCGCGCTGGTCGTCGACGATTCGATCACCGTGCGGCGCGTGACGCAGCGTCTCCTCGAGCGCAACGGCATGCGCGTGCTGACCGCCCGCGACGGCGTGGACGCCATGGAGATGCTCCAGGAGCACACTCCCGACATCATCCTGCTCGACATCGAAATGCCGCGCATGGACGGCTACGAGGTCGCGACGCAGGTGCGCGCGGATCCGCGCATCTCGGGCATCCCGATCATCATGATCACTTCGCGCGTGGGCGAGAAACACCGCGCGCGCGCCATCGAAATCGGCGTCGACGACTACCTGGGCAAGCCGTACCAGGAAGCGCAGCTGCTCGAGGCGATCGAGCCGCTGATCGCGCGGCGGCGCGAGGCGCACCTGCGCGAGGCCAACTAACTAATGGATCCGGGCCATGGTTGAAAGAATCTCCGAAATCTACAGCCTGCTCGTGCCGTTGCTCGACGGCCGCCTGATCATTCCGCGCTCCTGCGTCGCGGAGGTCGTCGGCTTCCAGGAGCCTGCTGAAATGCCGGGCGCGCCGCCCTGGTACCTCGGCATGTTCGCCTGGGGCAGCCGTCAGATTCCGCTGATATCGTTCGAAGTGGCCTGTGGCCAGACTATTCCTCCATTGACCGGACGCACACGCGTGGTGGTCCTGTTTGCCCTGGCTAACCAGGTTGAGGGAGGTTATTACGGTCTCGTGTCGCAGGGATTCCCGCAGCTCGTGCGCGTCAGCGCCGACATCCTGCGGCCCGATCCCACCAGGACGTTCCCCGAGAGGACGCCGATCATCTCCCAGGTGCGGATGATCAACGAGGCGCCTTGGATACCCGATCTCGAACGCATCGAGCAGATGATCTCCGAGGAGACCTCGGTCCTGGCGGAGTAAAGCCGCCTCACGTCCCGCATTTATACAGACCCGACGTCGACGGGTTGCGCGCCCTGGCCGTGGGCGCCGTGATTGCATTCCACGCGTTCCCGAAAACCTTGCCCGGCGGATTCCTGGGCGTCGACGTGTTCTTCGTCATCTCGGGATTCCTCATCTCGGGAATGATCCTCGACGCGATCCGCGAAGGGCGCTTCAGCCTGCTCGATTTCTACCTGCGCCGCGCGCGCCGCATCGTGCCGGCGCTGTTGACGATGCTTTCCTGCATCACGCTGCTGGCGGCGCTCGTGCTCATGCCCGACGAGATGGAGCGCTTCGGCTCGAACGTGACGGCCGGCGCGTTGTTCGTGCCGAACCTCGTGCTGGCGCGCGAGCAGGGCTACTTCGATCCGGCCGCGATCGACAATCCGCTGCTGCACCTGTGGTCGCTGGGCGTCGAGGAGCAGTTCTATCTCGTGTGGCCGCTCGCGCTGATGCTGCTGTTGCCGCGGATGGGCGCGCGCAACATGGTGTTCGTGATCGCCGCGATCATCGTGCTGTCGTTCGCGCTTCACGCCGTCATGGCGCGTCACGCGCCGACCGCCGCCTTCTATCTACCGTTCACGCGCTTCTGGCAGCTGCTCGCGGGCGCGCTGCTCGCGGGGCTCGCCAC
>JAEZCR010000052.1 GCA_023433465.1 Pseudomonadota bacterium
ACACGGGGTCCAAGATGGACGACGTGATCTACGAGGAATTCAAGGGCACGGGCAACAGCGAAATCCACCTCGATCGCCGCATCGCGGAGAAGCGCGTGTTCCCGTCCGTGAACATCAACAGGTCCGGTACCCGCAAGGAAGAGCTGATCACCGACGCGGGCGAACTCGCCAAGATCTGGATCCTGCGCAAGCTGCTGCATCCGATGGACGAACTCGCCGCCATCGAATTCCTGTTGGACAAGATGAAAGACACGAAGACCAACGCGGAATTCTTCGAGGCGATGAAGAGATAGACGTTGGCGTGGGGACAGACTTCAAGTCTGTCCCCTCTCTTCCCGGGACACTCTTCCCGGGACGGACTTCAAGTCCGTCCCCCTCTCTCGTGTGCACTACGTCACACCCGTTCCGTCTCCTTAAGCCGACGCTGGCGCGGCTATCCCACCTGTTAGATGATGACGCGGCTCCGTTTCGCGGGGCTGCTTGTTTGTCCGAGGGAGTGGTGAAGATGCGCGTTGCGCTGGTCGTCGTGCTGGGTCTGGTCATGTCGGGTTGCGCCGTCACGCGCAGGGACGCCGAAGAGCCCGTGGAAAACCGCGGACCGCGCCAGTCCCAGGCCGAGGAAGTCCTGAAGCCCAGCGAGGTCCTCAAGCCCAAGTCGCGCGAGATCGCGAGCCCCTCGACCGACAAGTTCTACATGCGCGGGGTCTATTTCCCCGCGTCGGTCGAAACCGAGATCCAGCTCGATTCGGCCTCGGGAGTGCCGGGAACGCTGCTCAGCGCGGAGGATGATCTCGGGCTCGACGACAAGGTCGACCTCGGGCGCATGGACTTCAGCATCCGCATGGCGCGCCGTCACAACGTCCGTGTCGACTTCTTCAAGCTCAATCGCTTCAGCCAGGATGTGCTTCCGCGCGACATCGAATTCGGCGATTTCACGTTCGACGAAGGAACGAACTTCCGCGCCAAGCTCGACTGGCGCGTGCTGACGCTGACCCATACCTATTCGTTCTTCCAGAACGAGCGGCTGGAGGCGGGCGTGGGACTCGGCATCCATCTCATCGAGGCGCATGCCGAAGGCATGGAGCCCGGCACGAACAACCGCGAAGCGGCGGACGAGGTCGGCATATTCCCGACCATCAACGGCATCTTCTCGTGGCGGATCACGAAGCGCTTCGCGTTCACGGCGCGTGCGTTGTGGTTCTCCGCCGCGCCCGAGGAGTTCGACGGCACGATGTCCGAGTACCACGCGGACGTCCAGTTCCGCGCGACCAACAACCTCGCCGTCGGGCTCGGCTACACGAAGATGAGCACCGAGCTGCAGGTCTTCGATGCCGAGGATCCGCTGCTCTTCAACCTGAACACCGCCGGTCCCGAGGTGTTCATCCGCTTCAGCTTCTAGATAGTCAGTCCTTCAGGAAGGCGACGACCCGCTCGATCGTCGCGGCGTCGCGCAGCGCGCCGCTGTGGCCCAGTCCCGTCGTGCGGCACAACGTCGCGCCGGGAATCGCGGCCGCGAGCGCTGCACCCTGGGTGAACGGCGCGACATTGTCCTCTTCGTCGTGCACCACGAGCACCGGGATGCGCACGTGCGGCGCGGCGGCGGCCACGGAGATCGCGTCGGCGGGCCGACCGAAGTGCGCCTCGAACCTCGCGCGCAGCTTCGCCAGCGCCGCCTCCTTCAGGCCCAGCATCATCGCGAACGACTCGAGGATGTAATCCACGTCGGAAGGAACGCCGAACAGGCAGATCTTGCGCGGATGATATTCGGCCGTTTCGGCGAGCACGGTCAGGACCGCGCCGCCGCCGAGAGAATGGCCGATCACGGCGTGGATGGGATCGTGCGCCTTCAGCACTTCGGCGAGGCTGTCCCGGAAGCGCGGCAGGTCGGAAAGTTTTCCGGGCGAGTCGCCGTGCGCCGGTGCATCGATGCCGATCACGGAAAATCCCGCGGCCCGCAGCGGCGCGATGAAACTGCCGAATCGCGCCGCATGTGATCCCCAGCCGTGCAGCATGACGACGGTCGGGCCGGGGCCCTCCCATCGCCAGATCGTGAATTCGTCGCCCCCGGCGCGCAGCGAAAACTTCGTCGCCTCGGCGACGATCGGCACGTCTTCGGGATCGAGCCGGCGGCGCGGCGGCGTGAGGAACAGGCGCAGCGCGAGCCGCGCGGCGAGAGCGGGGCTCACGAACTGGACGGCCCCGAAGAATCGCCGCAAGCGCCGCTGCATTCGGGGCGATACGCCGGGGACCACGCGTCCCGGCATCGGCATGCGAGTCTCTTCCGGCATGTTCAGGCCGGCACGGTCGGCACGTATGTCGCCAGGAACTCGGGCGGCATGCGCGCCGCGCGGCCGCTCGCGAGGTTGAGGCAAACGTATCGGGTGACGGCCCGGGCGAGCGTCTCCCCGGTGTCCGCGTGGCGCAATTGGAAACGCCGCGTCACGCGCAGTTTCCGATCCGTCTCGACTATCCAGGTGGCGACCGACACCCGCTCGCCGACGAGCGCCGCGCGCAGGTAGTCGATCTCGATGCGCAACGCGGCCATGCCGCGTTGCATGCGCGTGCAGGCCTCGACGGTGAGCCCGAGGGCCGCCGAATGCGACCAGGCCGCGCGGTCGAGCCAGCGGAGGTAAATCGAGTTGTTCACGTGCCCGTAGGCGTCGATGTCGTCATCCTGTACGTCGACGCTGACGATGTGCGGGTGCGGCAGATCCCAGTCGTCTCGCCTGAGCCGGTCTTGCATGAGTGCCAGTCTATGCGGACCCGGTGTTAGAGTCGCGTCCAGCAATCAGCGAGGACCTCATGAAACGCATCGTCACGATTCTCCTCGGCGCGTGCCTCGCGCACGTGGCCCACGCCGGCGTCTACGTCGAAACGGTATCGAACAACCTCAAGACGAACTCGTCGCGTCTCGCGCAGAAAATATACGTGCAGAGCGGCTCCGGAAGATTCGAGGACGACGAAGGCCGCGCGTCGATCATCAAGGGCGACACCATCTACGTGCTCGACCCGGCCGACAAGAGCTACGTCGTGCTCGACAAGGCCACTATGGAAAAGCTCGGCAAGCAGGTTGGCGCCGCGATGGAACAGATGAAGGAGCAGCTCGCGAAGATGCCGCCCGAGCAGCGCGCGCAGATCGAGCAGATGATGGGTATCCAGTCGTCGGGCGCCGGCGCGGGCGGCGGCTGGACGATGGACGCGGTGGATACCGGCAAGTCGGACAAGGTCGAGGGCCGCGCATGCAAGGTCTGGGACATCAAGCTCAACGGTCAGCCCGACCACCAGATCTGCGTGGTGCCATATGCCGCGCTGCCGGGTAACGAGGACATGCATTCGATGTTCGAAAAATTCGCGGGGATCTTCGAGGACATGGCCAAGAACCTCCCGCAGCTGAGCGGATCGATGAACACCCAGATGAGCGCGCTCAGGAAGGTGAATGGTTTTCCCATGCGCACGCGCAGTTATGAGAACGGCCGCCTCGCGCCAGAAGAGCAGGTCGTGAAAGTGTGGCGCGAGCAGGCGATCCCGGCCTCGATGTTCGAGGTCCCCGCCGGTTTCAAGCAGAAGCAGATGGCCACGTTGCCAGGGCAATGAAGTACACGGATTACTACGCCGCGCTCGGCGTCGAGCGCGGCGCGAGCCAGGACGAGATCAAGAAGGCGTATCGCAGGCTCGCGCAGAAGTATCACCCGGACGTGAGCAAGGAGCCGGGCGCCGAGGCGAAGTTCAAGGAAATCGCCGAGGCTTACCAGACGCTCAAGGATCCCGAGAAACGCGCGGCATACGATGCGCTCGGAACGCGTCCGCAGGGCGAAGAGTTCCGTCCACCTCCCGACTGGGCGCGCCAGCATGGCGGCGCGGAGGGCTTCTCCTTCGAGGATATCGACTTCGCCGACCTGTTCTCGCGCTTCGGCGCGCGCGGCGCGGGGACGCGCGGGTTCAGCGGCGGCAATGGCTCGATGCCCGGGCAGGATTTCGAGATTCCCGTGGAGATCAGCATCGAGGATGCGTTCCGCGGCACGACGCTCGAGCTCAATCTTTCGATGCCGGAATACGACGCGGCCGGCCACCTGCGACGCGTGCCGCAGAAGGTTCGGGCGCGCATCGCGCCGGGCGCGGTCGACGGGCAGCGCCTGCGCCTGCCGGGCAAGGGCGGCAAGGGCTTCAACGGCGGTCGCAACGGCGATCTCTATCTCGACATTTCGCTGAAGCCGCATCCGCTGTATCGCGCGGTGGACCACGACCTCTACATCGACCTGCCGCTCGCGCCCTGGGAAGCGGCGCTCGGCGCGTCCGTGGAGGTGCCGACGCTCGCCGGCAACGTGAATCTCAAGATTCCCGCGGGCACCTCCGGCGGCCGCAAGCTCAGGCTGGCGGGACGCGGCCTGCCGAAGCCGCGCGGCGGCGCGGGCGACCTGATCGCCGTCGCGCAGGTGGTCGTGCCGGCGACGCTCTCCGAGCGCGAGCGCGCGCTGTACCAGCAGCTCGCGAGCACTGGATTCAATCCGCGTGAGAAGTTCGGCGAATGAGCACGGAAACCGAAGTCCTGTGGCTCGACGAGAGACGGGTAGTTAGCCTGGAGGAGCTCGTGGAGTTCTCCGGCCTGACCGTGGCGGAAGTGCGCGAGCTCGTGCACATCGGCGCGTTGCCCGCGGAAAACGCCACCGGCGAAGCGTTCGTATTCAGCGCGCGCGTCGTGACGGTGGCGCGCACCGCGTGCCGGCTCAGGGACGAGCTCGAGCTCGACCTGCCGTCATTGGGTGTGGCCTTGCGGCTGCTCGAGCGGGTGCGCGATCTGGAGGACGAGCTCGCCCGCGTGCGGGCGCTGCTGCCGCGCGTCTAACGGACGAAGATCGACGTAGCCGTCCGGATTCCCGCGCACGTGTCGGCGCGCTCGAACGTGCTCAGCATGTTGTAGCGGGACTGGCATGAGTACCAGTCGTCGGGGTCGTCGGTGCTCAGGACGCCGGGACTGGCCGGCGGCGGCATCGTGCTGACCACATTGCCGGAGGCATCGTAGCCCAGGCAGTCGAAGAGGCGGCATTCCACGACGACGGGTCGGCGCAGCGACACCACAGGAAGTTGAATCGTCGCCGCAACCTTCGTCGCGGGAATTTCCTCGGCCTTCTCGTCGGACGCGAGTTTGCGCGCGGATTCGCGCAGGGCCTTGCGCACCTCGGGGTTGTCGAGGGTCAGGCGCGCCGGCGGCTCAGCGGCTGGCTTGCTGGCGGGAACCGGATCCGATGCCCAGCAGTGTGCTGCCAGGAACAACGACAGGAATGCGAAGTGGCGGATCGGCGTCATCGCGAAATCCTCGGTGCGGCATCATTGCGCTCACAGGTCGTCGAGCCGAGATCGTCGCCGCGCGCCTGGCAGGCGACGCGTTGGTCCTGGTGTTCGGAAACGTCGTGAACGTGATCGTCGTTATCCAGGAGGACGTCGTTCACCAGCGCGTGTACGAGGAAGGAGAGAAAGTCGTCAGGTTCCGCTGTCGGCCTCGGCAGCGACGTCGGATATTCGACGGGCTTCGGCGCGGGTGCCGGCGGGACGAAGTTCACGGCGGCATCCGGCGCGGGCTCGGTCTCTTTCGCGGGCGCCAGGACGTATTGGCCTGTCTGTGTCGCCACCGTGTTGCGCAACGCGGTCTTGACCGCCGGACTGGCCAGGTCGAAAGACGCCTTCGCCGGCACGCCCTCGGCGGTCGTTTCCTGGCACCACACGGGAGCCGCGATCAGCATTCCAGACAACATCCACGCGCGCGTCATGCGCCCGAGGCTATTCCTCCCGCACCGCCCAAACAAGATAGACGTCCCGATTCCGACATCTTCCCGCATTCAGCCTTCGTTCAGTTTTACCGGCGGACGGTGCCTGGCACCGGAATCCGGCAAAAGTCGGGTGGGTGATGGCCCTCATGCGGGCCGTGAGCGCGAGTAGTTAGCCTGGAGGTCCGCGCGTGGCTAAGATGGAGGGGTCCGGCTCCAATCTCCTTCCGCGGGGTTCACATGAATCGCAACGCTCTCCCGTACGCCATCGGCGCCATCCTGCTCGGCATCGTCGGAATCGTGTTCCACGAGTTCGCGCTGCAGTGGCAACAGGTGCCGGCCGGCGTTCCGCGCATTCCGTACGCCTACGTGAGCGCCGCGATCCTGCTGCTCGCGGGATGCGCGCTGCTCGTGCGCCGCTACGAACGCATCGGCGCACTCACGCTCACGGTGTTCTACGCAATCTGGGTCGTGTTCTTTCACCTGCCTGTCGCGTTCGCGTCCTGGAAACACATCGGCGCCTGGAACGGCCCCGCCGAGATCACGCTGCTGACGATGGGCGGCCTCGCGTTGTGGTCGGCGGCGGCCGGCCCCGCGCGCAACATGCTGCGGCTCATCTCGCGGGTGCTGGCCGGCGCATGCGCGATCGTTTTCGGTCTCGCGCACTTCAACTACATCGATTTCACCGCGACGTTCGTGCCCGGCTGGATCCCGCCGAACCAGGCGTTCTGGGCCTGGGCGACGGGAGCCGGGCATCTCGCGGCGGGACTCGCGCTCGTGAGCGGCTTGCAGGCGCGGCTGGCCGCCGCGTGCCTCGCGGGTATGATGGGCTCGTTCGTGCTGCTGGTGCACATCCCGCGCGTGTTCAATGCGCCCGGCGAGCACATGGAATGGGTCATGGTGAGCGTCGCGACCGCGCTCAGCGGCGCGGTGTGGCTCGTCAGAAAATATTCGACCTGATGGACGGCGACTTGAGTGATTCGAACGTAAGAGATGGCGATTCCCCGCTGCCGCCCATCGTGGTGCCGCACACGGAGCTGTCCGCCGACGCGTTGACGGGCGTCATCGAGTCATTCGTATTGCGCGAGGGCACCGATTACGGTGAACGCGAGGTGCCGTTCGAAACGAAGGTGCTGCAAGTGCGCCGCCAGCTCGAACGCCGCGAGGCGGAGATCGTGTTCGATCCGAACACGGAATCCATCGATATCGTGGTCCGCAGGCCCGGCTAACTAAGCCGGCTGCCGCATCGCAATAGACCGGAGTATCCTCCGCGCAGGGAGGACCTCGAGTACATGCCGGCACGCGAAGTGACGTGGCGCGACAAGCTGCGCTATCGATTCGAGAACACCCTCTCGAAAGGCACCATCGCCATCATCGGATGGCTGGCGCTGCTATCCACCGCCATCGTCGTGCTCGCGGCGCTGATTCTCGCCGCGATGCGCATCGGGCAGGACCCGGCCGATCACGAGCATCCCTACGGCTTCTTCGAGGGCGCCTGGCAGGCGATGCTGCGCACGCTCGATCCGGGCGTGATCGCGGACGATTCCGGCTGGCAGCTGCGCCTGCTCATGATGTTCGTGACCATCGGCGGCATCTTCATCGTCAGCATCCTCATCGGCACCATCACCTCGGGCCTCGAGTCGCGGCTCGCCGAGCTGCGCAAGGGCCGCTCGCGCGTCATCGAGCAGGACTTCACGCTGATCCTCGGCTGGTCGAGCAAGGTGTTCTCGATCGTCGGCGAGTTGCTCATCGCGAACGAAAACCAGAAGTACCCGTGCATCGTGATCCTGTCGGACCGCGACAAGATCGAGATGGAGGACGAGATCCGCGCCAAGTTTTCGTCGACGAAGAACACGCGCATCATCTGCCGCAGCGGCAATCCGCTCGACCTCGACGACCTCGCGGTGGTCGATCCGCATTCGGCGCGTTCGATCATCGTGCTCGCGCCCGAGACCGATAACCCGGACATACACGTCATAAAGTCCGTGCTCGCGATCACCAACAATCCGAACCGCAAGCAGGAGCCGTACCATATCGTCGCGGAGATCCGCGAGGCGCGGAATCTCGAGGCGGCGGCGCTGGTCGGCGGCAAGGAAGCCATCTACATCCAGGGCGAGGACCTGATCGCGCGCGTGACGGCGCAGACCTGCCGGCAGTCGGGCCTGTCCGTCGTCTACACCGAACTACTCGACTTCGACGGCGCGGAGATCTATTTCAAGCCCGAGCCCGCGCTCGCGGGCGGCACGTATCGGGAGATCATCGCGGCGTACGAGGATTCCACCGTCATGGGCATCATGCGCGGCAATGGCGACGTGCTCATCAATCCACCGATGGACACCACGTTCAACCGCGATGACAGCGTCATCGCGATCACCGAGGACGACGACACGCTCGTGCTGCGCCCGGATGCCGGCGGCGGCCTGCCGGACACTAGCGCGTTGTCGAATCGCGAGCGGCTGCCGCCCGCGCCGGAGCGCATCCTCATGCTCGGCTGGAACGGCAAGGCACAGGCCATCATCGAGGAGCTCGACAACTACGTCGCGCCGGGGTCCGAGACCATCGTGATCTGCCGGCAGGAGGGCGTGCGCGACACGCTGCTCGCGGTCGCGAAGCGCATGCAGCGCCAGAAGGTGCGTTTTGCCGACGGGGACATCACGCATGCGGCCACGCTCGCCGCCGTCAAGGCCGCGAGCTTCGAGCACGTGATCCTGCTGAGTTACAGCGATCTGCCCATCCAGGAGGCCGACGCGAAGACCCTGATCACGCTGCTGCACCTGCGCAACCTGGCCGATTCGGTCGGTACGCGCCTGTCGATCGTCAGCGAGATGATGGACATCCGCAACCGCGCGCTCGCGCAGATCGCGCGCGCCGACGATTTCATCGTGAGCGACAAGCTCGTGAGCCTCATGATGTCGCAGCTGTCGGAGAACAAGCATCTCGAAAAGGTGTTCAAGGTGCTGTTCAGCTCCGAGGGCAGCGAGATATACATTCGTCCCATGACGGACTACGTGAAACTCGGCACGACGGTGGATTTCTACACGGTGCTCGAAGCGGCCGCGCAGCGCGGCGAAACCGCGATCGGTTATCGCATCATGAAATACGCCGACGACAAGTCGCGCGGATATGGAGTGAACGTGAACCCGAAGAAGTCCGAGAAACACGCCTTCACCGAACACGACAAGATCGTGGTGCTGGCGGAGGACTGATGCTCACCCGACGGCATCTCGTCGCCCTCGCGGTGGCCGCCGCGCTCGCGGAGCCCGCCGTGGCCGCGCGCGCGGATCGGCAGCTCAAGGCGATCCACAAGCGCATCGGCGGCCGGCTTGGCGTCGATATCCTCGATTCGCAGAGCGGCCGGCGGATTTCTTACGACGCGAATTCGCGTTACGCGATGGCGTCGACGTTCAAGATGCTGCTGGCGGCCGCGATCCTGTGGCAGGTGGACCGCGGCGCCTTTCCGCCGGGATACCCGCTGCCGATCACGCGCGCGGACCTGCTGCCGACCTCGCCCTTGGTCGAAGCCGCCCTCGCCGAAGGCGCCGGGACGATGAGCGTGCAGGACCTGTGCCGGGCGATCGTCACGCGCAGCGACAACGCCGCGGCCAACATCCTGCTCAAGTCCATGGGCGGGCCCGAGACGCTGACGAAGTTCATGCGCAGCATCGGAGACGAGGTCACGCGCCTCGACCGGCTGGAGCTTGAACTCAACAGCAACGTGCCGGGCGATCCGCGCGACACCACGACGCCGCGCGCGATGGTCGATTCGATGCTGAAGATCTTCACGCAGGACGTCCTGTCGCTGCCCGCGCGCGCATTGCTCATCGACTGGATGAACGCCGCGAACACCGGCCTCGATCGCATCCGGGCGGGCATGCCGCGTAGCTGGCAGGTCGGCGACAAGACGGGCACCGGCCCCAACGGCGCGGTGAACGACGTCGCCGTCGCCTATCCACCCGAGCGCCGCCCGATCCTGATCGCCGTGTTCATGAGCGAATCGAAGCTGCCGCTCAAGGATCTCGTCGCCGCTCATGCCGAAATCGGCCGGCTGGTGACGGAGGAGAAATGGCCTTGAGCGTGCGATGGGGACTGCGATGGGGACAGATCTATTTATTGACGATAACGACGACTCATCGTCAATAAATAAATCTGTCCCCAATCAGCGGATCAGCGTGCCCTTTCCCGCGCTATTGCGCGGAAGCCGATATCCCGTCGGCACTGCATCTCCGGCCAGAAAATCGCGTCCACGAGCGCATAAGCCTGCTTCTGGGCCGCGGAAACGGTGTCGCCCAGGCCGACGGCGCACAACACGCGACCGCCGTTCGTGAGCACCTTGCCGTCCACGGCCTTCGTGCCCGCATGGAATACCTTTCCGGGTAGTTTGCCCGCGGCCTCGAGCCCGGCGATCGCGTCGCCCTTGCGCACGGTGTCGGGATAACCCCCCGCCGCGAGCACCACGCCCAATGCGGCACGCGGATCCCATTCGGCGCGCACCTGGTCCAGGCGCTGGTCGAGCGCCGCTTCGCACAATTCGACGAGATCGCTCTTCAGCCGCATCATGATGGGCTGGGTTTCCGGATCGCCGAAGCGGCAGTTGTACTCGAGCACGTTGGGCGTGCCGTCGGGATGCACCATGATCCCGGCGTACAGGAATCCGGTATACGGTGTGCCGTCCTGCGCGAGCCCGCGAATCGTGGGTTCGATGACCTCGCGCATGATGCGCTCGTGCATGGCCTGGTCGACGATCGGCGCGGGCGAATAGGCGCCCATGCCGCCCGTGTTCGGACCCTCGTCCGCATCGCGCAGGCGCTTGTGATCCTGCGAGGTCGCCATGGTCACGATGTTTTTCCCGTCCGCCATGACGATGAAGCTCGCTTCCTCGCCTGGCAGGAATTCCTCGATGACGACCTGGTCGCCCGAGGCGCCGAACTGCCCCCCGAACATGGCCTGCGCAGTCGCGATCGCCTCCTCGGCCGAGTCCACGATGATCACACCCTTGCCGGCCGCGAGGCCCGACGCCTTCACGACGATCGGCATGCGCTGGGCGCGCACCCAGGCCGGGTCGAAGGTCTCGCGCGTGAACGTCGCATACGCCGCCGTGGGAATGCCGTGGCGCTTCAGGAACTCCTTGGTGAAGGCCTTGGACCCCTCGAGCTGAGCGGCGGCCTGACGCGGTCCAAAACAACGCAGGCCGGCGGCCTGGAATGCGTCTACCGCGCCGAGCACCAGCGGCGCCTCGGGACCGATGATCGTGAGCCCGACCTTCTCGGCTTTCGCCAGCTCGACGAGCCCGGCCACGTCCTCCGCGGCCACGTTCACGTTGCGCACGCGCGGCTCGGTGGCGGTGCCGCCATTGCCGGGCGCGACGAGCACCTCGGAAACCTTCGGCGACTGCGCGCACTTCCACGCCAGCGCGTGTTCGCGCCCGCCGGAGCCGACGATCAGGAGTTTCATCAGTGCCGGAAGTGGCGCATGCCGGTGAACACCATGGTCATGCCGTGTTCATTGGCCGCCGCGATGACTTCGTCGTCGCGTTTGCTGCCGCCCGGCTGCACGATGGCCTTGATGCCGTATTCCGCCGCGACGTCGATGCCGTCGCGGAACGGGAAGAACGCATCGGACGCCATCGAGCTTCCCGCGACTTCGAGATTCTCGTCCTTCGCCTTGAGCGCAGCGACACGCGTCGAATAGACGCGCGACATCTGCCCCGCGCCCACACCGATCGTCATGCCATCGCGCGCGAACACGATCGCGTTCGACTTCACGTACTTGCACACGCGCCAGGCGAACCAGAGGTCCGCGTACTGCGTCGGCGTGGGCTTTTTCTCCGTGACGACCTTGAACGTCGCCGGCAGCGCGAGCGCGGTATCGCGGCTCTGCACGAGCAGGCCGCCCACGACGCTGCGGTACTCGAGCTCGGTGGGGCAGGGCTTCGAAAGTGGGCCGATGATCAGCACACGCACGTTCTGCTTGTCCGCGAGCACCGCGCCCGCGGCGACGGACACGGACGGCGCGGCGATGACCTCGACGAACTGCCGTTCGGTGATCGCCTTGGCCGTGTCCTCGTCGAGCTCGCGATTGAACGCGATGATCCCGCCGAACGCGGACGTGGGGTCCGTGCGATACGCGCGGTCATACGCGTCCACCAGCGACACCGACGTGGCGACGCCGCACGGGTTCGCGTGTTTGACGATCACGCAGGCCGGCTCGGCGAACACCCGCACGCATTCGACCGCGGTGTCCGTGTCGGCGATATTGTTGAACGAGAGCTCCTTGCCCTGGAGCATGCGCGCGTTCGCGACGCAGGAGCCCTGCAGCTGCGGCTCGCGATAGAACGCGGCCTTCTGGTGCGGGTTCTCGCCGTAACGTAGTTCCTGGATCTTTTCGTAGACCAGCGGCAACGTCTGCGGAAACGTTTCGGCCGCGTTGCCTTCGCGGTTCAGCAGGTAATTCGACACCATCGTGTCGTACTTCGCCGTGTGCGCGAACGCCTTCGCCGCGAGCCGCGAGCGCGTGTCGATGCTGGTCGCGCCCGCATTCGCCTCGAGCTCTTCGATGACGGCCTTGTAGTCCGCCGGATCGACGATGACCGTCACCGATTCGTGATTCTTCGACGCGGCGCGCACCATGGCCGGACCGCCGATGTCGATGTTCTCGATCGCGTCCGCATACGTGCAGTCCGGCTTCGCGACCGTCTGCGCGAACGGATAAAGGTTCACGACCAGCAGGTCGATGGGCGGGATGTCGTGCTTGGCCATGACGGCATCGTCGACACCGCGGCGGCCCAGGAGCCCGCCGTGCACGCGCGGATGCAGCGTCTTGACGCGGCCGTCCATGATTTCCGGAAAGCCCGTATACGCGGACACCTCGGTGACCGGGATGCCAGCGTCGATGAGCAGGCGGGCTGTACCGCCCGTGCTCAGCAACTCGACTTTCCGCGCAACCAGGGTACGTGCGAAATCAACCAGCCCCGTCTTGTCGGAAACCGACAGCAGGGCCCTGCGAATCGTGACCAGCATGTTTTATCGAAGGAGACTTCAGCCAGAGAGGCCGAATTGTCGCAGCTTCTTGCGCAGAGTGCCCCGGTTGATGCCGAGAATCGCCGCGGCGCGGCATTGGTTGCCGGCCGAATAGTCGAGCACGGCGCGGAACAGGGGTTCTTCCACCTCGCGCAGGACGAGGTCGTACAGGTGCGCGGGCTTGTGGCCGTTGAGGTTGGAGAAGTAGTCGGAGAGGGCGCGCTCGGCGTGGTTCCTCAGAGGCACTTCGAACGTGCCGTTACGACCGGAGTCCTTGCGAGTCCGAGAAGTTTTCGCCGTCATTAGATTCGCCCCATCGTCTGTGCCCGAGCCTGAACACGTCTTATACCGCCGCTGCAGCACCTCCCCAGGTAGCAACGACGTCCTCGCCACTGGCAACCCAGTGCTCGAGAATTTTTTTCGACAACGCAAACTGCGACGCCGACGTTGCCGCTGCCATCAACTCCCGGCGAACGTCGGGTGCATCCTGCAACTTTTCGAAATACCAAACGAGGTGTTTGCGTGCGACTCGAACGCCTGTCTCTTCACCGTAAAAAGCGTAGAGGGATTCGAGATGCGCGAGGATGGTATCGCAAATTTTCCGGAGTGGAAGTGCGGGCGCATTTTTTCCGTGAGATAAAAAATAATTGACATCACGGAAGATCCACGGCGAGCCATGCGCGGCGCGGCCGAGCATTACTCCTTCTGCGCTTGTGAAATCAAGCACCGCGCGCGCTTTTTGCGGCGAATCAATATCGCCGTTGGCTATGAGCGGAATTTTTATTCGCGATCTGATTTCGCGAATGGTTTCGTACTCCGCTGTGCCGTCGTAAAAATCTTCGCGCGTGCGTCCGTGCACCGCGAGCGCTGCGATGCCACACGATTCAGCGAGTTGCGCGATGCGCACTCCATTTTTCTGATCGCGGCTCCATCCGGTGCGAGTCTTGAGCGTTACCGGCACGTTCACTGCGGAGACGACTGCTTCGAGAATTTTTCCGACCAGTGCCTCATCGGTGAGCAATGCGGAACCACACAACCGGTTGCACACTTTTTTCGCGGGGCAACCCATGTTGATGTCGATGATCTGCGCGCCGAGATCGACGTTGCGCCGCGCGGCCTCGGCCAGCGGCTCGGGATCCGCGCCCGCGAGTTGCACCACGCGCGGCTCGGGCTCGCCGATGTGATCCATGCGTCTCTGCGTCTTTTTCGTACTCCAAAGACGCACATCGCTCGTGATCATTTCCGAGGCGGCGAGTCCCGCGCCAAAAGAGCGCGCGAGCTGGCGGAACGGGCGATCCGTGACACCCGCCATCGGTGCGAGCAGCACCGCAGAGCCAAGCGCATAAGGTCCGATACGCATGGAGATATGGCTCGATCAGCCCGCGGGACGGGCACGTACGTCGGCGGCGCAGCCGATTTTGCCGTTCTCGGCGCGCAGGCAGGCGTCGATTTCGAAGCCGATCGCGGCGCGACCTGGATCGATCACGTGCAGCTCGGCGTCGATGCGCTGATCCGGCTCGAGCAGCCGCTGGTCCGCGACGCGCGCGGGCAGGTATTCGGCGGGCTCGAGGTCGCGCGTCGCGACCGCGTTGTCGTAGCGATCCTTCAGGGTGAGGCGAACGAGCGGCAGCGGCTGCACGCGTTCGCTGGAGTTCTGCACCGACAACCGCACGCGCAACCGCGTGCCTTCGCCGCCTTCGGCTTCGGCGCCGAGTTGTTTGACCGTGTACGCGTTCAGGTCCCAGCGCGGGGCCAGCGTGGCGCCGAACCAGCCGTACACCGTCGAGACGGCCTTGCCGAATGTCGGATTCAGTACCAGCGCCTGGCGGTGGTGATGGATGACCTGGCCGATCAACACGACCGCGAGAGCGGTGACGCCGGCCACGTACTGCCAGGGCGCACGGGGCTTCGCGGGCGCGGCGAGCAGCGGCTCGAGATTCGGTTCGGCGGATTCGGCAGCCGCGGCGGGCTCGCTTTCGTCCGCGACCGGTTCGGCCTGTTCTTCGGCCGGCAATTCCTCGAACTGCGCGAGGCGTTCGCCCGTGCGCTGCCGTTCAACTTCGGCCTCGGCCTCCGCGAACATTTCCTGGACCCAGGCGGGATCGGATTCCTGCGCTGATTCTTCTTCGACGGGTTCTTCGACGAGCGCGGGCAGTTCGGCGCTCGCGGATTCCTCGTCGAAGCGCGGCTCCTCGGGCAGATCGTCGTCGAGAGTCCATTCGCCGCCGGGCGTGTGTGTCTCGATGTGCGTTTCGTTGTCGACCGGTTCGTCGATCAGTTCGTCGGCCGGCGGAGCCTCGGCCGTGAGGTCTTCGGGCGCGGGCTCTTCGTCCGCGAGGAGCTCGATCGGCGCTTCGGCAGGAGGTTCGGCGGGCGCCTCCTCCGCGAGCACGACCGCTTCGAAGTTGCCCGAGCCTTCTCCGGCCGGCGCTTCGATGAAGATTTCGGAGACGTCCGTCGAAGCCGCGTCGAACTCCAGGGATTCCTCGCTGACGAGGATCTCTTCCGGTTCGGGCTGAGACTCCGGCAGCGGTTCCGGTTCAGGTTCAGGCTCCGGCTCGGGTTCCATCGCAACGCCCGAACCCAGCGCGGGATTCGGCGGAGGCGTGGATCCGGACTCCGCGATGCGCCGCTTCGCCGTGTCCGCGGCGCTTTCGGGATCACCTTCGCGCAGCGCGATCAGCGCATTGAACACGTTCGCGCAGCGGCCGCAGCGCACGTAACCCTGACCCGCGCGCAGGTCCACGGTCGTGACGACCAGTGTGAGCGTGCATTTGGGGCAGACGGTGAACATGAGGATTCTCGTGCGCGCGCGACGTTATTCAGCGCGGGTGCCGGTGAGGGCCGTCCAGCCATCGCGCGTCGCGAATGGCTCGATATGAAACCACGGTGCGTGAGCCCGTGTCACTTCTTCGGCCTGCGTGGCCAGCAGGCCCGCGAGAACTATGCGGCCGCCGGGTCTCGTCAGCGCGGCGAATCGCGGCGCGAGCTCGCACAGCGGCCCGCACAGGATGTTAGCCAGCAGGATGTCCGCGCCCGTCGGCAATGCGCCGTCGGTGTCGACCACGTGTACGCGGTCGGCCACGCCGTTCGCCGCGGCATTGTCGCGGGTGGCGGTCAGCGCCTGCGGGTCGATGTCGTAGGCGTACGCCACGCGTGCGCCAAGTTTCACCGCGGCCACCGCGAGCACGCCGGAACCGCAGCCGTAGTCGATCGCGAGCTGGCCTTCCTGCACGTTCTGGTCGAGCCAGGCGAGGCACATGGCCGTCGTCGCGTGTGTGCCCGTGCCGAACGCGAGCCCGGGATCCAGCCGCACGATCACCGCGTTCGGCGTGTGCACGTGGGAGTGGTGAGGCGCGACCCAGAGTCGATCGCCGAAGCACATGGGATGGAAGTCCCGCAGCCACTCGCGCTCCCAGACCCGATCCGCGAGCGTCTCGAGCGCGAAGCGCTCCTCGGGCAGCCGCAACACGTGCGACAGGCCCGAGACGAGCTCCTGCGGTGAAGTCTCGAAAGGAAACAGCGCCTGCAGCCGCGCGTGCGGCCACAGCCGGAACTCGCCGGGCGCGGGCTCGAGGATCGGATCGTCGCGCTGATCCGTATACGACACCGCGAGGGCGCCGAATTCGAAGCAGGTTTCCTCGACGGTCTCGGCGTCGAGCCCGTCGAGGTTGAGTGTGAGAGCCAGTTGCGGCAAGGCGGTCTCGAACTACTTCAGGCCGAGGCGGCGCTCCAGGTAATGGATGTCCTGGCCACCGCTGCGGAACGCCTGGTGCGTGAATATTTCCTGGTGCAGCGCCGTGTTCGTCTTGATGCCCTCGACGACCATCTCCGCGAGCGCGTTGCGCATGCGGGCGATGGCGGTCTCGCGCGTGTCGCCGTAGGCGATGACCTTGGCGATCAGCGAATCGTAGTGCGGCGGCACGTTGTAGCCGGAGTAGATGTGGCTATCCACCCGGATGCCGGGGCCGCCGGGCGCGTGCCACAGCTTGATCGGGCCGGGCGAGGGCATGAAGGTCTTCGCGTCCTCGGCGTTGATGCGGCATTCGATCGCGTGGCCGGTGAGCTTGATGTCCTTCTGCGCGTACTGGAGCTTCTGGCCGGACGCTATCAACAACTGTGCCTTCACCAGGTCGATGCCGGTGATGAGCTCCGTCACCGGGTGCTCCACCTGGATGCGCGTGTTCATCTCGATGAAGTAGAACTCGCCGTCCTGGTAGAGGAACTCGAGCGTGCCGGCGCTGCGATATCCCACGGCCTTGCAGGCCGCGACCACGCGCTCGCCCATCATCTCGCGCTGCTTGTCGGTGATGCCCGGGGCCGGGGCTTCCTCGACCACCTTCTGGTGGCGGCGCTGCATGGAGCAGTCGCGCTCGCCGAGATGGATCACGTTGCCGTGATGATCCGCGAGCACCTGGAATTCGATGTGACGCGGGCGCTCCAGGAATTTCTCCATGTAGACCTGGTCGTTGTTGAACGCCGCCAGGGCCTCGCCCTTGGTCACGGAGATCGCATTGAGCAGCGCGGCCTCGCTGTGCACGACGCGCATGCCGCGTCCGCCACCGCCGCCCGAGGCCTTGATGATGACCGGGTAACCGATGTCCTTCGCGATCCTGAAGTTTTCTTCCGGCACGTCGCCCAACGGGCCGCCGGAGCCGGGAACGCAGGGCACGCCGGCCTTCTTCATCACGTTGATGGCCGAAACCTTGTCGCCCATCATGCGGATCACGTCGGCGCGCGGGCCGATGAACGTGAAGCCGCTCTTCTCCACGCGTTCCGCGAAGTCCGCGTTCTCCGACAGGAAGCCGTAGCCCGGGTGGATAGCCACCGCGTCGGTCACCTCGGCCGCGCTGATGATCGCGGGCATGTTGAGGTAACTCTTCTGCGACTGCGGCGGGCCGATGCACACCGACTCGTCGGCGAGCAGCACATGCTTGAGGTTGTAGTCGGCCGTGGAATGCACCGCCACGGTCTTGATGCCGAGCTCGCGACAGGCGCGCAGGATTCTCAGTGCTATCTCGCCGCGATTGGCGATGACGATTTTGTCGAGCATGGCGCCGGCTTACTCGATGACGAACAAGGGCTGCCCGAATTCCACCGGATCGCCGTTGGTCGCCATGATGGCGGTGATCTTGCCGGCCTTGTCGCTTTCGATCTGGTTCATCATCTTCATCGCTTCGATGATGCAGAGGACCTGGCCTTCCTTGACCTCGG
>JAEZCR010000070.1 GCA_023433465.1 Pseudomonadota bacterium
GGATCAAATCCAGCGCCGCGCTCATTTGCGGCCCAGGCTCGCCTCGCGCAGAATTCGCGCCGGTCTCGCATCCGTCCGGTGACACATGAAGCGCCCCAACCTCGCAGTCGCGATCGCCTGCGCGTTCCTTGTCTCACTACCCGCGTCCGCGGCGGAGTCTGCGCGCGTCTGGACCTACAAATACGTGCTCGCGACCGCTGAAACCGAACAGCAGCTCGCGCCGATCACCGAGCACATCATCAAGACACCGGCGCTCGCCGAACGCGGCCTGCTCGACGTCACCGCGGAAACCCTGCTCGCGCGCTTCGCCGACTCGCAGTACCCGGAGCAGAACAAGATAAGGCTCATTCGCGTGCTCGAAGCGCATGGCGGACCGCGTTATCACTCCGTACTGCAGCAGGTGCAGGAAAAATCGCCGCAGCCTGCGGTGCGCGACGCCGCGAAAAAGTCGCTGCCTCGCAAGCAGATGCAGGCCGATGACCCGTACGTCCCCGGTTCGGTCGACCTGCGTACGCTCGTCGCTGCCGTCGATTCGGCCGCGCTCGCGGCGAAACCCACGACCGACCAGGGCAGACATCTCGCCGCATTCCCGGGAGGAACGCTGGATCAGCTGTTCGAATGGGCCGGGAAACCCCACCAGGTCGTCAGCGGCCAGACCCGCGTGAGCGACGGCATCCTGATCCACGTCAAAATCCAGCGGCTCGCGTTCTTCTATCGCGGGCTCGGCCGCGCCGTGTATGGCTACAAGGACAATTCCTGGCGGTTCCAGGCCATCGTCGCGGATCCACTCGCGTTCGAGAAGGAATTCGGTTATCGCGATCGCGCTGCCGCGCTCGGTTTGCCCGACGACGCGACGCTCGAAATGATCCAGCTCGTGAGCGGACACGTCTCCGCGATGAAAAACGCGGTACAGCACCGCTACCGGCGGGCCGGCGGCTCTCCGCCGGAATTCGTCGACACCGCGGCGGAGATCCTCCTGCAGGAACATGCGACGGCACGCGATCCCGGCGCGATCGATGCCTACGCCTGGATCTGCCGCCTGCTGCTCGAACAGGGCGATGGCCGGTATGCCGGCGTGCTCGCGCGCGTGGCCGCCGAAACGAAGGACGAGAAGCTCCGGCGCTACGCGACGCTCGCGCCCAGCGGATCCGCGCGTTCGAGCGCGCCGGCGTACGCGCCAGGCTCCGTGTCCCTGCCCGCGCAGCGCGCGAAGTATCCGACCCTCTATCCTGAATCGACGTACACGAGCGGGCAGCTCTGAGCGCGCGCAGGCGTCCGGCCTGACCAACCACATGCCTACTAACTACTGTTGTATCCGCGGATCACGCTCGTCCGCGTGGTCGGCATGGACGAATAGTTAGGGCTCCGCGCGGGGCCGGGAAATTTTCTTCATCCAGGGGCTCTCACCCCCTTGCATCGACGGACATGAGTATATACTGTGTATACACGCTATGCACAGTGCCCTGAACATATCTCAGACGGACGCCCGGCCGATGTACCTGCAGATCATGGAGCAGATCCGGCAGCGCATCGCCGTGGGCGACTGGGCTCCTGGGCAAGAACTCCCATCAATTCGCGCACTTGCGGCGGATTTGCGAGTCAGCGTCATAACTGTAAAGCGGGCCTACCAGGACCTCGAAACCGAGGGCGTGATCGTCACGCGTCACGGCAAGGGCTCCTTCGTCGCCGACGCCGCGGGCCTCGCGGTCAACCTCACCGAACAGCAGCTCGACGAGCACCTGGCGGTTGCCGCCGACCTCGGCCGGCAACTCGGACTCGACGAATCGGCACTCGTGCAGCGTCTGCGACGCGCGATCAAGGGACATCAATGAACCAGCCACACGCCATAGAGCTCTGCTCGGTCCGCAAGGCGTTCAAGTTCTTCACGCTCGAGGACCTCTCGCTCGTGCTCGAACCTGGACAGGTCATGGGCTTCGTCGGACCCAACGGCGCGGGCAAGAGCACCAGCATCCGTCTCATGATGGGGCTGCTGAGCCCCGACGCCGGCGAGGTGCGCGTACTCGGGCACTCGATGCCGCAGTTCCAGGCGCGGGCCAAGCGCGACATCGGCTTCGTGTCCGACGAGATGCGCTTGTTCCAGCACGCGACGATCGGCTGGCACATGAATTTCGTGGCGTCCATCTACCCGGACTGGGACGCGGGCTACGCGGCGAAACTCGTCAAGCGCTTCAACCTGCGCACCGAACAGAACGTGCAGACGCTATCGCACGGCGAACACGTCAAAGCCGTCCTCATGCTCGCGCTGGCGCGCCGGCCCCGCCTGCTGATCCTCGACGAGCCGACTTCCGGCTTCGATCCGGTGGCGCGACAGGAAGTCCTGACCGAATTCATGGACGTGCTGAGGGACGAAGACCGCTCGATCCTGTTTTCGTCGCACAACACGGTCGACGTCGAGCGGATCTCGGATCGCATCGCGTTCATCGATCGCGGACGGCTGGTCGACTGCAGCGACAAGGAAGACTTCCTGGAGCGCTGGCGGCGCATCGAGTTGCAGGTCCCCGCCGGCGAGTCGCCGCCCGTACTGCCGAATGTGGTATCGCGCGTGACCGACGGCCGGTTCGTCACGCTCACGACCAATCGCTTCTCAGAGCAGGCGCTCGCGCCGCTCGGCTCCGCCGTCCGCGCGGTGCAGCGCATGAACCTCGAGGAGATCTTCGTGGCGACGGTATTCCACCACCGCGAGGTGCTCGGCCAATGAACTCGCTCACCCGCAGACTCATCGCCAAGGACCTCTACCTGCAGCGCGGACTCATCGGCATCGCGGTCGTCGCGGGCCTCGTGTCGCTGGTGATCGCCGCCGAAGGCCGCATGCGCTTCAACATCGGCATGATCGCGTGGATCACCACGGTCATCGCGTTCGGGATCATGGTCACGATGCAGGGCCTCATCAGCGAGCGCAAGGAACGCGCGCAGTTGTTCGTGCTGAGCCTGCCGCTGTCCCACGGCGACTATGTGCGCACCAAGATGCTCGCGCTGCTCGCCTGCTACGTCCCGGGCTGGATCGTGTTGAGCGGCGGCGCCGTCGTGTTGTTGCTCGTCATGCCGAACCTGCCCGACGGCATGGTTCCGTACGCCATCCTGCTGTGCGTCTACATGCTCGCGAACTTCGCCGTCGTCTTGTGTGGCGCGCTGCACACCAATTCCGAAGGGGCGATGACGGCACTCATCGTCGTGACGAACATGTGCGTGTCGCTGTTCATCTTCGCGATCTTCGCGATTCGCGGCATCGCCGATCACTTCCAGGGTGCGACGCCCGTCTGGAACGGCGCGTTCTGGACCGTGCTCGCCATCGAGCTACTCGTCTTCGCGCTCGCCGTCACCCTGCCCTACCTCGTCGCGGCCCGTCGCCGCGATCACCTCTGACCGAAGGGATTCCGATATGAACGACACCCCCGATTCACGCCTGCACGCGCTCGACGCGGTGCGCGGCTTCGCGCTCCTGCTGGGCGTGGCCTTCCACGCCGCACTTTCGTTCATGCCAGGCTGGCCGCCCGGCCTGTGGGCCATGAACGACAATTCGCCCAGCCAGTTCCTGAGCGACGCGGCGTTCGTCTCGCACATCTTCCGCATGTCGCTGTTCTTCTTCATCGCCGGCTTCTTCGCACGCCTCATGCACCAGAAGCTGGGAACCGGGGCCTTCTGGGCGAATCGCGGAAAGCGCATCGCGCTTCCGCTCGTCATCGGCTGGGTGATCCTGTTTCCGCTGATCGGCTTCATCTGGACGATGGGCATCTCCAAGGTATTCGGCGGCAATCCCCCGCCGATGCCCGAAATGCCGAAAACCCCGGGCGCATTCCCGCTCACGCACCTGTGGTTCCTCTACCAGCTGTTGCTGACGTATGCGGCGTTCCTCGGTTTGCGCGCGGTCTTTCGCAAGCTCGATCCTCGGGAGAAGTTGTCCGCGCTGCTCGACGGCGCGGTGACCGGCTCGCTCAAGTCGCTCGCCGCGGTGTTCGTGCTGGGAATTCCGCTGGCGATCACGCTCATCTGGCTGCCGATGTGGTTCTACTGGCAGGGGATCCCTACACCCGACCAGTCGCTCATCCCGCAGGTGCCCGCATCGGTCGGCTACGGCACTGCGTTCGTGTTCGGCTGGTTCGTGCAACGCTCGCGCGACGGCCTGCAGACCATCGCCTCGCGCTGGCTCGCCAATCTCGCCCTCGGCATCGTCGCGACCGGCTGGTTGCTGCACGTGATGCACGCCTCCCCCATGGCGCAACCCGGCAACACGAAGAACCTGTACGCGTACGCGTTCGGCGTCGCGGTCTGGGGCTGGACCCTCGGCCTCACCGGCGCGGCGCTGCGCTTCCTGTCCAACTACAGCGCGACGCGCCGTTACATCGCGGACGCTTCCTACTGGGTGTACCTCGCGCACCTGCCCGTCGTCGTGGCCCTGCAGGTGTGGGTCGGGCACTGGCCGCTGCACTGGAGCATCAAGTATCCCTTCATCGTGATCGCATCGTTCGCGGTGCTGTTCCTCAGCTATCACTTCCTGGTGCGCTCGACCTTCGTCGGTCAGTTGCTGAACGGCCGCAGGTATCCGCGCAAGCGCGCGGCGCAAGCGGCCTCCGCGGCGGTTACCTCTTCCGCAGCCGATGCCGCCGAAGCGCCGGTGGCTTCCATGCGCGGCATCGTCAAGCGCTACGGCGCCGTCACCGCGCTCGCCGGCATCGACATCGAGGTGAAGCGCGGCGAGCTGCTCGCCGTTCTCGGACCGAACGGAGCCGGCAAGTCGACCGCAATCTCGTTATGGCTCGGGCTCATCGAGGCCGATGAAGGCGAAGTCATGTTGCTGGGCGGCGCGCCGCAGGACCTGGATCGCCGCCGCGGCCTCGGTGTGATGATGCAGGACGTCGAGCTGCCGAAGGAGCTCAAGGTGCGCGAGCTCGTCACGCTCGCCGCGAGCTACTACGACGATCCGATGCCGGTCGAAGACGCGCTCGCACTCACGGGCCTCGAGCAACTCGCCGACCGCAGGTACGGCAAGCTCTCGGGCGGACAGAAGCGCCAGGCGCAATTCGCGATCGCGGTCTGTGGTCGCCCGAAGGTCCTCTTCCTCGACGAACCCACGGTCGGGCTGGACATCAAGGCACGCGAGACGATGTGGCAGAGCGTGCGGCGTCTGCTGGCCGAAGGCTGCTCGATCGTCCTGACGACGCATTACCTCGAAGAAGCCGAGGCGCTCGCGGACCGCGTCGCGGTCGTTGCGAAGGGTCGGATCATCGCGACGGGCACCGTCAACGAGATGCGCGACCTGGTCGCGCGCCGGCAGATCACCTGCGTCACGACTCTTTCACCAGACGATGTGCGCGGCTGGCCCGGCGTCGTCGACGCGCAGATCACCCAGGACCGGCTGAGCATCACGGTCACCGATGCCGAAGGCGTCGTGCGCCGGCTGCTCGCCACTGACGCCGCTCTCGGGAAACTCGAGGTGCGCCAGGCCGGACTCAATGAAGCGTTCAACGAACTTACACGGGAGGCCGCATGAACTCGGTCACACTCACTTCCATTCCCGCGGCGAGCGGCGCATCCAGGCGCAGCGTCTTCGCCGCCTATCTCACCGAGACGCGTTTCGAATTCATGCGCATGGTGCGTAATCCGGGCGTCTCGATTCCCGTGCTGGTCCTGCCAGTTGCTCTCTATGCGCTGTTCGCGCAAGTGATCATGGTCGAATGGATCGCGAAGGATCCCAGTGTCGGCATATTCATGTTCTCGGCGTTTTCCGTCATGTCCGTGACGATGCCGGCGCTGTTCGGCATCGGCGTATCGCTCGCGCTCGAGCGCGACATGGGCCTGCTGCGTCTCAAGCGCGCGCAGCCCGCCCCGCCGGCCGCATGGGTGGTCGCGAAGATAGCCAGCGGACTGGCGCTCGGGATCATCGCCTACGCGCCCATCGTCTTGATCGCGCTCGCGAGCGGACGACTTGCGTTGACGACCGGCCAGGTTGCCGCGCTCAGCGGCTCCCTGCTCGTCGGCACGATTCCGTTCACGGCCATGGGACTCATGGTCGGATCGCTGTTCAGCGGCTCCGCGGCGCCCGGGTGGGCGAACATCATCTATCTACCCGGCTGCTACCTCTCCGGCATGTTCTTCCCGCTGCCGGAGTCGATGCACTGGCAAGCGCCGATCTGGCCGCAGTTCCACGTCCTGCAGTTCATGATGCATTCCGCGGGAATCGAGAAATTCCAGTTCTTCCCCCTGCAGCTCGCGATCGCGGCGATGGTGGGATTCACCGTGCTGTTCTCCGCCGTCACCATCTGGCGCCTGACTCGCAGTGCTTGAAACCGCGGCCGAACCGGACTGACAAATTGGCCTGACCACGGTATGGTTGCCCCTTCACTCGTTGAGGGGGCAACCGATGGGCGGAGCTAATCGGCGCGATTTCCTGCAGGCCGCGGGAATCGCGGGAATGTTTTCAGGTGTCTCCGGCGTGGGCCTGGCCCAGGGCGCATCGGGCGCATTCACCGTCGATCCGGCGAACACCTCGACCGCGGAAATCCAGCCGACACACAAGATCCGCTTCGCGGCGATCGGCATGGATCACGCGCACATCTATGGAATGACGCGCGCCGTGCAGCGCGGCGGCGGCGAACTCGTTTCGTTCTACTCGCATGACCCGGCGCAGGTCGCGCAGTACCGCAAGGAATTCGGCGACGTGAAACTCGCCGCGAGCGAAGACGAGATCCTCAACGACAAGTCCATCCAGCTCGTGCTCGGCGCGCCGATCCCGGACCTGCGCGCCCCGCTCGGCGTCCGCGTCATGAAGGCGGGCAAGGATTACCTCGCCGACAAGCCCGGCATCACGACGCTCGAGCAACTCGCGGACGTGCGCAAGGCCGTGAAGGAAACCGGACGCAGGTTCGCGATCATGTATTCCGAGCGCCTCGAAGTTCGCTCCGCCGTGTACGCGGGGGAGCTCATCAGACAGGGGGCGATCGGCAAGGTGATCCAGACGATCAACCTTGGTCCGCATCGCGTGAATGCGCCGAGCCGCCCGGCCTGGTTCTTCGACAAGGCGCGATACGGCGGCATCCTCTGTGACATCGGCTCGCACCAGGCCGACCAGTTCCTCTACTACACGAACAGCACGAAGGCCCAGGTCGTCGCGGCGCAGACCGGCAACCTCGCCTGGCCGCAGTACCCGGACTTCGAGGACTTCGGCGACATGATCATGGCGGGCAACGGCGGCACGGGCTACGTGCGCGTCGACTGGTTCACGCCCGACGGTCTCGACACCTGGGGTGACGGGCGCCTGTTCGTCCTCGGCACCGACGGCTACATCGAGCTGCGCAAGTACACGAACGTCGCCTCGGGGCTCAAGGGCGGCAATCACCTCTACATCGTCGACAAGAAGAAGGCGAGTTACATCGATTGCAGCAAGGTCGTGCTGCCCTTCGGCCCGCAATTCGTGGCCGACGTCGTCGAGCGCACGGATGTCGCGCAGAACCAGGAACAGGCGCTGCTCGCGGCCGAGCTCGTGCTGCAGGCACAGAAGATCGCGACGCGCCCGGTAGTTTGAGGAGAACAACGATGAAGAACCTGCGCGCGCCGCTGGCAGCGGCGTTGATCCTGACGTGCGCGGCCGTATTCGCCGACGAATCCGGCGGCCCGCACTACGTGCCCTACAAGTCGTCGGGCATCTACGCGCTCGGAGAAACCGCGGGCTGGAACGTGACGCTGCCCTGGAACGCGCAGCCGGTCACCTACGTGATACGCAAGAACAATCTCGGCGAGCTCGGGCGCGGCACGCTCTGGCCGGGCCAGCCGGCGAAGATCGAGGCGAGGCTCGACGAGCCGGGCATGGTGTACGTCGAACTCTCTGAGGCGTTTCCGGGCGCGAAGCCGCGCGCGGTGGGCGCGGCGGTCGCGCCCGAAAAGATAGGCCCCGCGATTCCGGCGCCGAAGGACTTCGACGCGTTCTGGGCGTCGAAGATCAAACTACTTCGCAGGGTGCCCGCGAAGCCGGAACTCGCGGCGAAGCCCAGCGAGAAGGACGGCGTCGACTTCGCGATCCTCAAGATGAATCACCTGGACGGCAAACACGTCTGGGGCCAGGTCGCCAGGCCCAGCGATCCCACCAACAAGAGGAAGTACCCCGGCCTCGTGATCCTGCAATGGGCGAGCCCGCCCTACCCTTTGCAGAAATCCTGGGTCACGGATCGCGCCGCGGAAGGCTGGCTCGCCGTGAACATCGAGCCGCATGACGTAATGCCCGACCAGCCCAAGGAGTATTACGACGCGTTGCCGAAGGAGCTCAAGGAATACAACACGATCGAAACGCGCAATCGCGACAGGAATTACTTCCTGCAGATGTACCTCGCGGACATCCGCGCCGTGGACTACCTCGCGAGCCGCCCCGACTGGGACGGCAAGACGCTGGTCGTCATGGGAACGAGCATGGGTGGACAGCAAGCCCTGTGCGCGGCCGGCCTGCATCCCGAAGTCACGCACGTGGTGGTCAACGTCCCCGCCGGCGCCGACGCGAACGGCACGGCGCATGGTCGCAGGATCGGTTATCCCTTCTGGGATCCGGAAGATTCGAAGGTGATGGAGACCGCCCAGTACTTCGACACCGTGAACTGCGCGTCGCGAATCAAGGTGCCGTCGCTCGTGTCGATGGGGTTCATCGACGTGGCGACTCCGCCGGTCGGCATCTGGGCCGCGTTCAACCAGTTGAAGGGTCCGAAGGAAGCGGCGCCGATGATCGACTCGCCGCACAACCATCTCGCGACGCCCGAACAATCGCGACCGTGGACCGAGCGCTCCGCCGCCTGGCTCGGCGCGTTGGTCGCGGGCCGACCGCCGATCGAACGTGCCGACGTCGCGACGCCGCGCACCGACCGTAATTCGCTGATCGCGCACGAGGAACTGCTCGCGAAGCGCAAACAAGGTCAGATCGACGTGTATTTCGTCGGCGACTCGATCACGCGGCGCTGGGGCACGAGTGACGCGGCCTGGAAGGACCTGCTCGAGAACTGGCGCGCCAACTTCACCGGCTGGAACGCCGCGGATTTCGGCTGGGGTGCCGACAAGACGCAGCACATCCTCTGGCGCCTGCAGAACGGCGAACTGGATGAAGTCCACCCTAAGGTGGTGGTCGTCATGGCGGGTACGAACAACGTCGGCAAGGCCGAGCCATTGGGAGACACTCAGGCGCGCGCGGACGAAGTTGTCAGCGGCATTACCGCGATCGTCGGAGAAATCCGGCGGCGCGCACCCAAGGCGACGATAGTTCTCACGGGCATCACGCCGCGCAACGACAACATTGGCGTCATGCCCGTCATCAATGCGGCAAACAAGGGCATCGCCCGCCTGGCGGATGGAAAATCCATACGTTACATAAACATCAATGAACAATTGGCCGATGCGGAAGACAGGTTGCGGATCGGCATGACTTATGACGGACTGCACCTCACCCCGCAGGCGTACCAGGTCTGGGCCGACGCGCTGAAGCCCATCCTGACGGAAGTCCTGGGCCCGCCCGCCGCGGTCGACCGCGCACCACCGCCGAGCGCGGACCCGAGCGCAAGGCGCTGACCATCCAACCAAAGTCCGTGACCGGCGGCTGACGAAAGGAGCAAGATAGCGGCCGAGGGGAAATCGTGCGGAGGTCTCGGGTGGAAGCGCCCGTGTTCACCAGTTCGCGTCCAGGCGCGTCGATCGCCTTACGTCAGGCGTTCGGTCGCTTTTGGATTTCCTTTCGCGGCAATCGCGAGATAACCACCACGCTCGCGGTCTCGACCGCGGTTCACCTGGCCATCCTCTTCATGTTCGCCGCCGCCCTGTTCGAATCGGGCGAAGACGACGCGGACGTGCCCGAACTATCGGTGCAGATCGAGACCCGCGACGGACCCAGCAGTCCGGAGTTCAGCGAGGCCGCGCTACCGGTGCCCGCGCCCGAACCCACCGAGGAAGTCATCGACGACCCGGGCACCTCCGAGCAGGTCGTCGCCGCCGAGCCACTCGACCTCGAGCCTCCCGCCGGGCAACTCGCGGAACAATTCCCGGAACAGGTCGCCGCGGTGCCGTCCGAGGAGTCCGGCGCGCAGGCCGACGAGATACTAACTACCACCGACGAATCGGCGGAGCCGGCGCACGTCGTCGCCGCAATTCCGAAGGTCGCCGCCGACGTGGCCCCGACCGAACAGAGCATGCTGCGCAAGAACGTCGAGAAGCTCGCGCGGCAGATGCTCGAAACGGACTCCATGGAGCGCGAACTGAGCTGGCAGGAGGACGGACGCCAGTACACCGCGCGCGTGCAGCGCAAGCCCGCGCCCGACAGCACGGGCCTCGAGCAGGTCATCGCCGAAATCATGACCGAGAACGAGGGCAAGCGCATGCGCACGACGCTCTCGCTCAAACGGCTCGCGTTCTCCCACTTCACGCAGCTCGTGAACCACTGGGACAAGAACATCCGCCTGCACGACGACGTGATCGACGGGCGTTTTCACAGCAACTCCGAGATCGGCCTCGCGTTCAGCAAGGGAGTCGAGCCGCGCTTTTTCGGCAAGGTAACGACATCCGCGGCGCGTCTCACCGACGTGCCCATCGGCACGCGCAAGCGCACGCGCGAAGTGTTCCAGGGCGGCACCGAAACCCGCACGGAACGCGTGACCCTGCCGCGCGACATGCCCGACGTGGTGAACGGCGGCGATGAAACCGACCGGCACACGTTCGCGGTCGATACACGCATCATCTTCAACCCGGACGGCAGTTTCGTGTGGCGCGCCGCGAACGGCGCGGGAGAACTGCAACGCGCGGAGTCCTCCGATCGGCCGCGATACCTCATCGCCGAGAAAGGCGCGACGCTCTACGTGAGCGGCGTCGTCTCCGGCATCTTCACGGTGTACACGCCGGCCGACATCGAGATCGAAAACGACCTGGTCTATGCCAAGGATCCGCGCGACGTGCTCATCTCGCGCGACTTCCTCGCCCTCATCGCCGGCCGCGACATCAAGATCGCGAGCGGACGCATCACGGGCAGCGGCGACCTGCACATCCACGCCGCGCTGTTCGCGCGGCAGCGGTTCTGGATCGAGGCCGTCGCGAATTCCCGCTCCGGCAAGTTGTTCATCCTCGGCAGCCTGACCGCCGGCACCATCCGCGAAACCGAGCCGCGTTACGCGACCCAGCTCGATTACGACCGGCGCTTCGAATTCCTGCGCCCGGCCAGCTTTCCGATGACGCGGCGCTTCGAGGTCGACTCGTGGGACGAAGATTGGGAAGAAGTCCAGGGAAGCCGCGAAGAATCCGTCGCGCACTCCACTTCCGGAACCGATTGATCAGCGCGGCGACGACAACGACGCGATGAAGTTGAGCAGTTCGTCCGGATTCACCGGCTTGGTGAAGTGCTGGTCGAATCCAGCCGCGCTCGCCCGCTGCTTGTCCGAGGCCTGACCCCAGCCCGTCAGCGCGACCAGCGTCGGCCGCGTCTCGAGTTCCATCTCGCGCATGCGCCTCGCGGCTTCGTAGCCGTCCATGCGCGGCATGCCGATGTCGAGCAGGACCAGCTCCGGCTGGAATTCCCGCATGAGATCAAGCGCGGACGAGCCGTCATAGGCGGTGCGGACTTCCTGGTTCGCGCTCTCGAGCAGCACCTTGAGGCTGTCGGCCGCATCGCGATTGTCGTCCACGACCAGCACCCGCATCGGATGCGCGCTCGCGGGTGCCGCGACTTTCCGCGGCTTCTCGACCCTGTGCGCCTCGAGCGGCAGGAACACACTGAAGGTGCTGCCCTTCCCCGCGCCCTCGCTGCGCGCGACCACCCGTCCTCCATGCAGCTCGACGATGCGGCGCACGAGCGCGAGCCCCACGCCGAGACCGCCCTGCTCTCCGCGCGCCTCCGGTGAGATCTGGATGAACAGCTCGAAGACGCGCTCGAGCGCATCCGACGGAATGCCGCGGCCGTTGTCGCTCACTTGCACGACGATCTCGCCGTCGCCGAGCCTGGCGCCGAGATGGATCTGCCCGCCCGCCGGCGTGTATTTCGCGGCGTTGTTGAGCAGGTTCACGAACACCTGCACGAGACGCATCGCGTCGCCCTTGACCGGCATCGGCTCCTTGGGGACTTCCAGGTTGAACGCGTGACCGTGACGATCCATGAGCGGGCGGCTGGTTTCGATCGCGCGCGCGAGCACTTCGTGCAGGTCGATCGGCACGCGCTCCACGCTGAAGCGGCCGCGCGCGACCCGGTTGACGTCGAGCAATTCGTCGACGATTCGCGTGAGATGCACGCTCTGCCGGTCGATGGTCTGGCGCATCGACTCGAGCACGGGATCGCCGAGCCCCTTGCGCCCCATGAGCGAAACGGCGTTGCGGATGGGCGCGAGCGGATTGCGCAGCTCGTGCGCGAGCATCGCGATGAACTCGTTGGTCCGATGCGCGGCCTCGGCCAGCGATTCGGCGTGGCGGCGCTGGGTGAGGTCCTGCGTCACCATGTAAAAGGACCGCTGGGCGTCATCTGTCTCGCGCAGCGCCGCGATCACGTTGTTGGCCCAGTAGCGGGTGCCGTCGCGCCGCACGCGCCAGCCTTCCGACACGGTGCGACCGCACTTGCCCGCTTCGATCAGGTCCTGCCAGGGCTTGTTCGACTGGATTTCCTCGTGCGGATAGAGGCGCGAGAAATGCCGCCCCACGATCTCACCCGGCGCATAGCCGCTCAGCTGCGCGGCTCCATTGTTCCAGGAGGTGATGAAGCCCTCCTGGTCCATCATGATGATCGCGTAATCGACGACGCCTTCGATCAGGAGGCGAAACCGCTCCTCGCTCGCGCGCAGGATGTTCTCGTGCCGGCGCCGCTCGGTCAGGTCGCGCGTGATCTTCGAGAAGCCGATCAGTCGTCCGGCGTCGTCGCGCAGCGCCGTGATCACGACGTTGGCCCAGAAGAGCGAGCCATCCTTGCGCACGCGCCAGCCTTCGTCCTCGAATCGCCCCTCGGTCGTCGCGGTTGCGAGTTCGTAATCGGGAAAGCGGCGCTCGATCGCATCGCGCGGATAGAACCTTGAGAAATGCGAGCCGATGATCTCGGCGGCGGTGTAACCCTTGATCCGCTGTGCGCCCTCGTTCCAGGTCGCCACGGTGCCGTCGGGATTCAGCATGAATATCGCGTAGTCGCGCACGCCCTGGACGAGCGTGCGGAACCGCATCTCGTTGAGGCGCAGTTGCTCTTCGGCCTTGCGCCGCTCGGTCAGGTCGCGAGTCACCTTCGCGAACCCGATCAACTCGCCCGCGGCGTTGCGCAGCGCCGTGATGATCACGTTCGCCCAGAACCGCCGGCCGTCCTTGCGGACGCGCCAGCCTTCGTCCTCGAAGCGCCCGTTCTCGCGCGCGATGACCAGCTCGTGGTCCGGGTGTCCGCTATCCGCCGTGTCCTGTGGATAGAAGCGCGTGAATCGCTTGCCGATGATTTCGTCGGCGGTGTATCCCGTGATCGCTGCGGCGCCGGAATTCCAGCTCACCACGTACCCTTCCGGGTCGAGCATCACCAGCGCGTAGTCGCGCACCGAATCCACGAAGATCCGGAATTGCGCGTCCTGTGCCTGGGGTGGTTTGACTTGGTTGGGCCGTTCGGTCGATTTCACGGGGGGAAGCGTAGACGACGCAAACCGTCGCCGTTGTAGGAATTCCCCGACGATTCGTGTCGCGAAGCACCGTCACGGCCCTTCGGTCCCGACAACTCCGAAATACGTTTGCCGCGAAGGAGCGTCACCACGTGACGACGTTTGGGAGAACCGCAAACTGCCTTGTGGCCGTGTAGGAACGGGGATGGATGATTGGCCGCGCCGGCCTATGGTAGGCATGCCGCGAGCGGCTTAGATTGATTCCTCGAATCGTTGGAGTCAGTCATGCGCAGGATCGCACATCGGGAACACACCATCGCCAACCTCACGGCCATCCTCTTCGGCCTGTGCTCGTTGATCGCCGGTGGCGTGATCCTCATCGGCTCGTAACCGGCGGCGTCGGAATCCTCCGACCCGCGCCAGCGCGGTTTTCGGCGTCGGAGAACGACCGACACGCATGTTCGCCTGTGGGCGGCATGCCGCACATTGCGGGCGTGAGCGTACCCACTCCTCTCGCCGACACCACGCTGCGCAAGGCGGTCATCCTGCTGTCGATCCTGGCGGTCGGCGCCGTGCTGTATTTCGCACGCGACGTATTCATTCCGGTCGCGGTCGCGTTGTTCCTGGCCCTGCTGCTCACACCCGCCGTCGATCGGTTGCAGCGCTGGCGCATGCCGCGCGGTCTCGCAGTGGCGACCGTGATGCTCGTCGTCTTCGCCGCGGCGGGCGTCGCTGTCAACGCGGTGTGGACGCCGGCGGTCCAGTGGCTCGCGCGCGCGCCGGAAACGATGCGCAAGATCGATCCGCGTCTGAAGCCCGTGCGCGAGATGTTCGCGCGCGTGGATGACGTCGCCGAACGCGCCGGGCGGCTCGCCCAGCACAACTCGCAGGCACGCGCGAAGCCGGCGATCGTGACGCCCGTGAACACCGAGAGCACGGCGATCTCGTTCACGCGGTCGTTCTTCGAATCCCTGACCATCATTCCGCTGACGTTGTTCTTCCTGCTCGGCGGTCAGCCATTGCTGGCCCGCATGGGCGCCTCGCTCGCGGGCAGCGCCCCGAGTGCCCGAGCGCTGCGGCTCACCGAGGCGATCCGGAGCGAGGTCGGCCGGTACTTCGGTACCGTCGCGCTGATCAATCTTGGCCTTGGGGTCGCGACGGCGCTCGCGATGGCCGCGCTCGGCATGCCGAACGCCATCCTGTGGGGTGTGCTCGCGGGCGTGCTCAATTTCATTCCCTATGTCGGTCCGATCGCGGGGTGTTTCATCTTCGCGTGCGCGGCGCTCGTAACGTTCGACGATCTCGGGCAAGCGCTTGCCGTGCCGGGCGTGTTCATCGTGTTGCATCTCATCGAAGGACAACTGGTGCAGCCGCTCACGGTCGGCCGGCGGCTCGAGGTCAATGCACTCGTGATCCTGCTCGCGGTTTGGTTCGGCTACGGCTTCTGGGGCATTCCCGGCATGCTGCTCGCGACGCCCGTGCTGGTCGCGCTCAAGGTCGCGGCTCAGCTCCAGCCCGAATGGCGCGTGCTGCGCGACTTCCTTGCGCCAATGGGGCAATGGAATCCGCTGCCGTTCCGGCGTGCGCGCGCGGACAGGGAAGCGGCTCCCGGCGCCGACACCAAACGGTCGCCCAAACAAGTCTGATTCATGGCGACGCTTGCGGGGGCGACCATCGAAAATGGATCATCACGGCGTATGACAACGAACGATCCATCGTGAGCGTCTTCGCCATCGTCACCGGGACGCTGCTGTGCACTGCGTTCCTGGCGTGGATCGCGGTCAACGTCGCGACCGCCGAGAAGCGCCTGCTGTATCGCCCGAGGCGCCTGTACACCAGCGGGGATGCGGATTTCCGGCGCGCGCTCGGGATCCTGTTAGGGCCGCCGCTCGTGTCCGGCAACCGCATCACCACGCTCGTGAACGGCGTCGAAATCTACCCGGCGATGATCGAGGCGATCCGTTCTGCGAAGACGAACATCACCTTCGAAACCTTCGTATTCCGCGATGGGCCCGGCGCGACATTCGTCGAGGAACTCTCCGCGGCCGCGCGCCGCGGCGTCAAGGTCCACATGCTGCTCGACTGGCTGGGATCGAGGACGATGGAGTCGTCGATGCTCGATGCCGCGCGTGCCGCCGGCTGCGAGGTGCACCTCTACCATCCGCCCTCCTGGTTTCACCTCGGGCGGCTCAACAACCGCACTCACCGCAAGCTGCTGGTCGTCGACGGCAAGATCGGCTTCACGGGCGGCGTCGGCATGGGGACGGAATGGGACACCGGCGTTTCCGGACTGCCGCCCTGGCGCGAAACGCACTTCCGCGCCGAGGGGCCCGTGGTCGCGCAGATGCAGGCCGTGTTCGTCGACAACTGGATCAAGGCGACCGGGCGGGTGCTGCATGGGGCGGAGTACTTCCCGACTCTCCCGCCCGTGGGCGACATGGACGCGCAGATGTTCGGCAGCTCGCCCGTCGGCGGATCGGAGAGCCTGCACCTGATGGTGTTGCTCGCGCTCACGGCCGCCAGGAAGTCGATCGACATCGGGAATGCGTATTTCGTGCCGGACAAGCTCACGGTCGAGGCGCTGTGCTCGGCCGCGAGGCGCGGCCTGCGCGTGCGCATCGTCGTGCCCGGCCGATACACCGACGCGCGCATCGGGCGCTGGGCGGCCCACGGCCTCTATGGCGAGCTGCTCGAAGCCGGCATCCTCATCTACGAGTACCAGCCGACGATGATGCACAGCAAGGTGCTGGTCATCGACGGCATGTGGACCTCGGTGGGCTCGGCGAACTTCGACGACCGTTCGTTCCGCCTCAACGACGAAGCCAATCTCAACGTGTTCAGCGAAGAGCTCGCGCAGGAGCAAATCCGTCTCATCGACGCCGACATCGCCCAGTCGCGGCGCATGGCGCTCAAGAAGTGGCGCACGAGAAAGTTCGGCCGCCGCGTGAACGAACGTCTCGCCCTCCTCCTGCGCTCGCAGTTGTAATGGGGACATTCCTCGTTTCCTGGCAAACGGGGACAGACCTCACCTGATCTTCATCGAGCCTGTCCCCTTTTGCCAGGAAACAGGGAATTTCCCCATTAGCCGATCTGGAAGGATTCCGCGGCGTAAGCACTGTGGAAGGTCTCGATGTTCCGGCCTACGCAGCGCATGACTTCGCGCTCGAGGTGGCGGAACTCTTCGGATCCGCGTTTGAAGGCGTAGTAGCCGCCGATCGAGGAAACGGGTGTCCCGTGGGCGCCGCTCACGCGCGACTCGCCGCTGCCCGCGAGCAGGACGGCGCGCAAGTCCACGCCCGATGCGACCGCGAGATCCCAGTGGACGGCCTGGTGTGACGACAAGACGAGCACGAGCGGGCGGAATCGCGCGCGCACATCGACGCGCACGGACTCGGGCACGGCATGCGCGGGCGAAACGCTCATCGCCACGGCTTCGTACACGCTCACCAGATCGATCTCGGGAGCGCTTGCGACGGGGGTCAGCGACTGTGGGCCCGTGATGATGGTCAGCCGGTTGTCCGTCGGTCGATTCACCGGCGCCGCGGAGCGCGCGGCCTGCACGGCGGCGGACTCGGGCGGCTTCGGATGTTTGCGCTGCAACCAGGCGGCGAATTCCAGCGGACCGTAATTCATGGTTCCATCCACGTGTCGCGGACCGGCATTCTATCCGAAAACGTGGAATCTGCTAACTACCCTTAGGGGCGCGGTACGGCCTTGACCTTACTACCCGCGTCTTACTACCGGGCTCCCGCTACCGGACGCCTAACAAGCCGATCAGCGTCTCGGGCTCGACCGGTTTCGTCAGGTGATGGTCGAAACCGGCGGCGCGCGATTGCGCGCGGTCGGAGTCCTGCGCCCATCCGGTGATCGCGATGAGCAGCACGTCACCGCCCGCGGGCGTGGAGCGGATGCGGCGCGCCACTTCATAACCGTTCGCGCCGGGCATCCCGATGTCGAGAAGCGCCACGTCGGGGCGCCGGCTCTCGAACGAACGCAATGCCGATGCTCCATCGTGCGCCAGGTCCACTTCGTGCCCTTCGAGTCTCAGGATGATCGCGAGACTCTCCGCCGCATCGCGGTTGTCGTCCGCGAGCAGGATGCGCTTGTTCGGGGTCGCCGTGCAGTCGCGGCCGGCATGGACCTTCACGGGCGAGGTCACGGACGTGACGACCCCCGGAAGCCTGACGGTGAACCGGCTGCCCTTCCCGATCCCGGCGCTCGCCACTTCGATGCGCCCGCCGTGCAGCTCGACGACCCCTTTGGCAAGCGCGAGTCCGATGCCGAGGCCCCCGGCGGCGTGATCCTGGGCCGACCGCACCTGAGCGAACATGCCGAACACCTTGGGAAGGTCTTCGGCGGCTATCCCGATGCCGGTGTCCTCGACCCATAAAACGAGATCGTGGCCGGTCACCGAGCAACCGACGCGAATCGCGCCATTCGGGTTCGTGTATTTCGCGGCATTCGTCAGCAGGTTCGACAACACCTGCGCGAGACGCAGCGGATCGGCATGCACCTGCAGATCGGCAGCCACATCGATCGTCAGGTGATGCCGGCGCTCGTCGATCAGCGGTCGCGCGGTCTCGACCGCGGCGCCCACGATGGATTGCAGGTCGGTGTTCTGTTTGCGTAGCTGCAATGTCCCGTGCGTGATGCGCGAGACGTCCAGCAGGTCGTCCAGCAGCAGCGACATGTGCTGCACCTGCCGCTCGATCACGTTGTTGGACCAGCGCTTCTGCGCCTCGGTCGCCTGCTCGTTGCGTGCGATGGCCGCCGCCTGGCGGATGGGAGCGAGCGGATTGCGCAGCTCGTGCGCGAGCGTCGCGAGGAATTCGTCCTTGCGCCGGTCGGCCTCGAGCAGCTCGCGTTCCTGCTGCTTGCGCCGGGTGATGTCGGCGAACCAGACCGCGAGGTCTCCATCGACCGGCGAAGCGACGATGTGATACCAGTTGGTGTTGCCGTCCGCCTCGGTCTGCCGCTCGGCTTCGCGCGTCTGGTTGCTCTCGAGCGCGTCGACGTAAAGTTCGAAGCGTCCCGGCTCATCCCAGGCGCGCGGCACCGTGTCCGTCACCTTGCGGCCGAGAGTGTCCGCGGGACGGCAACGCATGATTCGCGCCGCGGAGGTGTTCAGGTAGGCCCAGGTGAACTCCACGATCCTGCCGCCCTCGTCGCGCATCGGTGACAACATCACGAACGGGACGCCGGACGTCTCGAGCACAGACTGCAAGCGCCGATCGCGCCGGTTCGCGAGATCCTCGGCGCGCGCGCGTTCGATGAACACCGCCGCCTTGCGCGCGCAGATGTCGGAGATGCGCATCTCACGCTCGGAGAGGCGATGCGGGTCCATGAAGTAGACCGTCAACGCGCCCAGCACCTCACCTTCACGACTGATCAGAGGCGTCGAATGGAGCGCGCGTATGCCTACCTTGAGAGCGGCGTTGCGCCACGGCGCGGCCGAGCTGTCCCGATCGACATCCGCCACGAACAGACGCTCCTTGGCGGCGCCCGGCAGATCGCGCTCGACCGCCGCGAGCATGTCCGCGTCGAACTCGGCACTTGCGCAGATTGTCGGGACGCGATTCGCATCGAACGTGGCGATGATTCCGCGGTCCGCGCCGTGCATGCGCACCAGCGTCGTCAGGATCAATTGGAGCTGTCCGGAGATTCCCGGAATGGCCGCGAGCGCCGCGGAAAGCTCGTGCAGTTCATGCAGGTCGGACAGTTCGCGTCGCGATATCGAGCGATAGTAGTCGCCCACCATGATCAGCAGGAACGACACCACCGTGGAGGCGATGATGGCCACCTGCTCGGGGGAGTTCACGGTGAAAACCAACCCGACGTCTTTCTGCAGCGCCGAGTTGATGAGACCGATGAGCGCGACCAACGCACCGGGCCATCGGCCCGCAACCGTCGTGACCAGGATGATCGCCGGCGGAAAGAAGATGAACGAAGCCCGACCCTGGGTGATCGGATAGACGACCCAGTGCAGCGCAACCGCCGCCACGGATACGACCAGCGCGAATGCGTAGCGGCGCGCCACGGTCTTCTCGATCCACGGCCACAGCCGCGCGAAGCGCGACTCCCTGGAAATACGCGATTTCAGATCCCTCTCCGAGCCTGCATCTTGTTGGCCCGAAGATTACTCGCGGTGACCCGATCAGGCCACCGGCGGCGGCTGACCCGCGTGTTGGGGTAATGCCTCGTCGATCCAGGCCCACTCGGGCGCTTCGGCGGTCCAGATCGTGGCGCTAGGTGCGAGCAATCCGGTGTCGTCGAGCGCCCCATTGCGTACGATGACGAGATGCGGACGCGATTCGGCGGCGCTGAACAGGTGGGTGCCACAGGTCGGACAGAAGCGACGGTGCATGACGTTGCCGCTCGCGGCGACGCTCTGGTAGTCGCGGAGCTCGCCTTCGATCGAGAGCGAATTGCTCGCGAATACCACGTTCACCGTGGCGTTGCCCGAAGCCAGGTACTGGCACAGCCGGCACCAGCACAACCGCGTCGCGATGGGTTCCGCCGTGATGCGAAACCGGACCGCCCTGCACAAACATCCGCCCGTGATTTCCATGCCGTCCATTGTGCACGCTTATACTGCGCGCATGAAATTCTATTCGTGGAACGTCAACGGCATCCGCGCCGTGGTCAAGAAAGGCACCTTCCAGAAGTTCGTGAAGGATCACAAACCCGACATCCTGTGTCTGCAGGAAACGAAGGCCGAAAAAGGCCAGGCGGAGATCGATCTGCCTGACTACTGCGAATACTGGAACTCGGCCGAGAAGAAGGGTTATTCCGGCACTGCTATCTTCTCGCGCACCGAACCGATCAAGGTCATCAACGGGTTTCCCGATGCGTTCGCGAAGAAATTCACGTTCGCCGACGAGCTCAAGCGCGACTCCTGGAACGAAGGCCGCGTGATCACGGCTGAATACGACAAGTTCTACGCGGTCACGGTGTACACACCGAACGCGAAGGACGATTTGTCGCGCGTGAACCTGCGCCACAAGCATTGGGACCCCGCCTTCCTCGCCTACTGCAAGCAGCTCGAGAAGAAGAAGCCCGTGATCTTCTGCGGCGACCTCAACGTCGCGCACACCGAAGACGACCTCGCGAATCCGAAACCCAATCGCGGCAAGAAGGGATTCACGGACGAGGAGCGCGAAGGTTTCCAGAATTTCATCGACGCCGGCTTCGTGGACACCTTCCGGATATTCACGAAGGGCAATGGCCACTATTCGTGGTGGAGCCATTTCGCGAACGCACGCGCGCGCAACGTGGGATGGAGGATCGACTACATTCTCGTTTCCGACGCGCTCAAGAAGAAAGTGAAGAACGCGAAGATCCACGCCGACGTCCTGGGCTCCGACCACTGCCCCGTGAGCATCACCCTGGATATTTGATCAGAACGGCACGCCGATGACGAACCGCCAGCCGGAGATGCTGCCCGCATATCGATAGCCGAATCCGAGCCGTGGCGCATCGAACTTCCAGATCTTGTAGCGCGGCCGCGTCGCGAGCGTGAAGCCCGCCTCGAGTTGCAGCGGCTCGCGATCGCCGTCGGCCACCGGGACGGTCGGCGGATCGATGATGACGTCGACGATTCCATAGAGCCCCAGCTCGAGCTCGTGACCGCGCGTGCTCCAGCCGACGCCGGTCGTGAAATCCATGGCCTGCCGTATGCGCACGAAGCTGTCGTTCGGGGTGCCGTCGCGGTAGTCCACGCTCGCGTAGCCGAATTCCGCGCGATAGAGGGATAACCAGCGGCCGATATCTTTGTGACGGTCCGCTCGGATCCCGTATCCGTACAACCATCCCTCGACATTCCTCGACGCGATACTGAAGCCCGCGCTCGCGTAAGGGATGAGGCGCCAGCCATCCTGCAGTGGAATGTCGAGCTCGAGGCCGGGCTTCACGCTGAAGCTGTCGACCTGCTCGGGCGGCCCTTCCTCGATCACGTCGATGGGCTTGAAATCGAAGAATCCGAACGTGCCGGGCAGCGTGAAGCGCACGCGCGTTTTAGCGCCGTCGTCATTGCCGAGGTACTTGTTCCACGTGAGACGGTATACCTGCAGGGTGCGGCCGCCGAGATCGTAGATGCCCGATCCCAGCTCCGTGGCGAACACGTGGTTGATGGACTCGGCCACCGCTTCGCTTTCGCTGCGCGGCGCCGCCCCCTGCGCGTGCACGATGCCCGACAGGAGACAACTCAACGTTCCGGCGATTCCCAGCAGCCTCATCCGGAGACAGCATAGCGAATCCGCGGCGGGAATCTAACTAAGCTGGGTGCGCGCGGGCTCGCGGGCGAGAGCCGCGCGGATGTCTTCCGCGCCCGCCGTGCCGTTCGCCAGCGCCTTTTCGAGGTTGTCGGCGTACTTCTCGATGCGTTTCGCGGGCAGCAAGGGTTCGTTCGGATCCACGGTCGCCTCGACCAGCGCCGCGCCGGGCGCGTTCAGCGCGGCGTCGAGCGCCGGCCCCACATCCGCCGAGCTCGCGGCGCGGAATCCGCTGATCCCGAATCCCGCGGCGACCTTCACGAAGTCGATGGGCTCGAGGTCGCATTCGTATTCGGGATTGCCCAGGAACATGAGCTGCTCCCACTTGATCTGCCCCAGCGTGTTGTTCTTCATCACGACGATCTTGATGGGCAGGTCATAACGGCGGATGGTCGCGAGCTCACCCAGCAGCATCGTGAGTCCGCCATCTCCGACGAACGCCACCACCTGTCGACCCGGAAACGCGAGCGCCGCCGCAATCGCATACGGCACGGCGCAGCCCATCGTGGCGAGCATGCCGGAGCCCGCGTACATCTGGCCCTCGCGCGCCTCGACATACCGTGCGAGAACACCCGTGTTATGCCCGGAGTCCCAGGCCACGAGCGCGTCGTCGGCGAGCCGGCGGCCTAGGTCGCGGGCGAGACGGTCGGGAGTAAGCCGCTTGCGCGGCGCGTCGGCGGACGATTCGAGCAGTTCGATCCACTGGCGCTTGCGCGCCTGCATGTCCGTGAGGAACGAGCGGTCCGCGTGCGCCTTGAGCCGCGCGATCAGGACCTTCAACGTGGTGCGCGCATCGCCCACGAGCCCGGCTTCGACCGGAAAGCGCAGACCGATGCGCGACGGATCGCGGTCGATCTGCACGCCGCGCGCCTGGCCCGGTTTCGGGTAGTACTCGACGTAGGGAAACGTCGAGCCGACGATCAGCAAGGTATCGCACTGCTCGAAGGCCTCCTGCGAGGGACGCGTGCCGAGCAGGCCGATGCCGCCGAGCGAGAGCGGATGCGCATCCGGCACGACGGCCTTGCCGAGCAACGCCTTGACGATGGGGGCGCCTAACAACTCGGCGATCTCGATGACTTCATCACGCGCGCCGAGTGCGCCCTGCCCGACGAGCATCGCGATGCGCTGGCCGCGGTTGAGGATGTCGAGCGCGCGCGCGATGCTCTCCTCGTCCGGCACGCGGGAGCCGTCGGTCTTCGCGAACGAGACGTGGTGCTCCACATTGCGGGGGGATGGCTCGACGTCCTCCAGTTTCTCCTCCTGCACGTCCACCGGCACGGACACGTGCGCCACCGTGCGCTGCGTGACGGCGATGCGACACGCGAGCGACAGCGCGTTGTCGACGTGGGCGGCGCTCATGATGCGCGCCGAATACGCGGCGACGTCGGTGAACAGCCGGTTCAGATCCACGTCCTGCTGCGTGAACGTGTCGATGAGATCGTGATACGGAAGGCCCGTGATCGCGATGACGGGCGCCCGATCGAACTTCGCGTCGTACAAGCCGTTCAGCAGGTGAACCCCGCCCGGACCCGTGGTCGCGAGGCAGCAGCCGAGCCGCCCGGTCCACTTCGCGTGCGCGCACGCCATCAGCGCCGCGGACTCCTCGTGCCGCACCTGGATGAAGCGCACCTTGTCCTCGCGCTCGTGGATCGCCTGCATGATCCCGTTGATGCCGTCGCCGGGCATGCCGAAGATCGTATCGACGCCCCAGGCTATGAGACCGTCGATCAGCAGGCCCGCGCCGTTTCGCCCCTTGCTCATCGGTCGAGGCCTCATTGGCCAGGCAATCTTTCGGCGAGCTGCTTGTGCTCTTTCAGAGTCGGGAGAGTCTTCCGCGCGAAGCCCGCGAGCGCCGCGTCACCCGAACGGGATTGCTTCTCGAACAGCTCGATCGCATCCGCATGACCCATGTTCATGTGGTGCGAGTACATGCGATCGAAATCGGCGCCGTTCTTCGACTTGAGCTCGTCGACCATCGACTGGTGCTCGGCGTCGAGTCTCTTTGGCGTATCGAGGCCCTGGGCCTTCGCGATGCTGGCGAGTTCCTGGTTGGCCTTGCCGTGGTCCTGGACCATGCGCTGCGCGAAGCTGCGGACTTCGGGATCCTGCGACTTGCTCAGCGCGATCTTGCCGAGCTCGACCTCGGCCATGCCGGTCTGCGCGGCCTTGGTCACGAACGTGGAAGGTGATGGCGCCTTCGCGTTGTCCGCGGCCAGAGTGGCGGCGGACGAGGCCGCGGCGAGAGCGAGAAACAGCAGACTCTTTGAAACGACTTGTGACATGTGCGCACTCCTGGGCGGATGTCATGAGAGGAGCGCGCAGCATGCGCGCCTAGCGCTGCCGAGGATGTCCGTGCGCTCGGGCGATCGGGGTCGGCGATGCGCAGGCCCTCGCCTGCCTCACCTACGCGCGTGTCGGATTGCGCTGCGCGCGGTCCTCATGCGCGCGACCCCTGCGCGTCGGAGGGCTGGGCCAGATCGCCGATCGGCAGCACGCCCTCGTCGCTGCGTCCGGCATCCACACCGCGCCGCGCCTCCGCGGCCAGGCGCTCATAGACCGCGCGGATGCGATTGAGCTCGGAATCGTCGAGTTCCTCGAGATCGAGCAACACGTTGTGCGCGCCGGTGGATACGCGCAACAACTCGTCGAGTTTGACCTGCACGGCGATCGAATCGCGGTTCTGCGTGCTCTGGATCAGGAACACCATCAGGAAGGTCACGATGGTCGTGCCCGTATTGATGATGAGCTGCCAGGTATCGCTCCAGTGGCGGCCGCCGCTTATTCTCACTTCAGCGGCATCATGAACCGCAAACTACCCGCGCCGCCCTCGCGAATCTCGGACGCCTGCCGGGAGTACGAGAAACCCAGGTTGAAGCCACCGGGCGTCTCGTACTGCAGGCCCAACTCGCCGACGAAATGCGTGCGGTCGAGATCCGAACCAAAGCGCGCCGGATCGGCGTGCGCGGGTCCACCTTCGAGCCCCGCCCGGACCTTCGTGTTCGTGCCCGACACGTAATGCAGCGCGCCGACGCGCACGAACGTGCGCAGCTTCGCACCGCTGCCGAAGTCGAGATCATGACGCATCGCGAAGGCGGGTTCGGTCCACAGGTGGGTTTCCGAGCCCCCCGCGATGACCGCATTCTGCGAGTCGGCCCCGACCTCGCCCATGTCTCCGTAGTTCAGCACGGAGGATCCGAAGCTCAGGCTCGGCTCGAACGTGAAGCCTCGCACGGAAGTGCTGTACGTGTAGTCGAACACGCTGCTCAGGAACAACACGTCGCGGTCGCCATACGTCTCGTGGAGCTCGGTGACGCCGATCGTGCGCCTGACCGTCTGGGAGTGATTGCCGATTGCAAGTGTGCCGCCCACCGAGTGAGCTCCGGATTCGCGGCGCAGGCTAGAACCGAACTGGATGAACTCACTCTCCGCCGTCCACAAACCATCGAAACCCGCGGAACGATTGTCCTCGTAGTCGACACCGAATCCCACCGACCAGCCGTTGTCGCGCGGCGCGTGGATGCCCTGCGAGATGCTGTAGCCATCGCCGCGCGCGGCGGGGAAGCCCTCACGCGTATCGCGGGTCGACGGCGTGTCGTCGTATCGGAGCCAGTAGCAAGTCGACTCATCGGCGCCGATGTTCGTCGTGCCACAGCTCTGCAAGTTGCGCGAGAAGCGCTGCACGCCATTCAGCGCGAGCGCCTGTTGCTCGGCGTAGAACTCGGATCCGAGCTGCGTGAGCATGTGCGCGTACTGGTCCAGGTCGACCTCGAGCACGGCCGCGGTGATGGTGTCGCCGAGTCCGTTCGGCACGTCGTACTGTTGCGCGCGATTCAGGTAGTCGCCCATTTGAATGCGGTTGCCCACCAGGCCGTCCGCCGAGAAGTCGACGTTGGTTTCGACACCCAGGGTGTTCGAGTTGGCCTCGACGAGCCGATGACTCACGACCACGGAGGGCGCCGTGTTCAGCGCGAGGCCGGCGTTCGTGACGCCGCCGCGCGCCACGTAGATCGGGTTGAACGTCACGCCGGACTGGATGCGTCCGAGGTTGAGCAGCGAGAAGTTGAGCGTGCCGCCGACCTCCGCCGTGCCGGTCGCCGTGATGCGGTCGTTGTCGCGCACCGCGTAGTCGACCTCGATGTTCGACACCCCGCTCGCCGACTGCCGGAAGCTGCCGTCGAGCGCCGTGCGCACCGCGAGATTCGTGGCGCCGGGCGCGATGATGCCGTCATTCACCAGGACGTTCGTCGGGGCGCCGAGGTTCAGCGTGACGCCCGAGTACAGCGTGCCGTCGACGTTGTTTGCGAGGCCGTTCGCGCCGCCGCCGAGGTCGATGTTGCCCATGAGCACGCCGTGGTTGTCGACGAAATCCCCGCCCGCGCCGCCGCGGAACGCAAAGCCCAGCGGCCCGGACAGGGTGCGGACGACGCCATGGTTGTCGAAACGGTTGACCGCGCCGCCGTCGTAGCGCACGGCGATGCCGTCCTCGCCACCGACCAGCAAACTACCCGCCGACAGACTCGCGGTGATGTCGCCGCCGAGGCCGTTCGCCCCGACGCTTTGCGCGAACAGCGCGATGCCGCCCTCGCCCAGCGCGCCGACGTCGCCGTTCAGCGTGAGGCCGATGGCGCCTGCGATACCCGCGCCGCCGGCGCTGCCCGCGAAGCCGCCGTCGACGAAGCCGCCGCCACCGGACACGCTTTGCGCGATGAGGCCGTATGCCTGGTCGCCGAGCGCGGCGATCGTGCCGTTCTGCGAGAAGGCGATCGCACCGCCGTTGCCGGTGTTGTCGGGCGACACCGAAACCAGCGGATCCGTCGCATCGGTGAACACGGCGCTGCCGCCGCCACCGACGGACTGCAGGAACACGCCATGCGAACGGACACCGTTCGTGAGCACGTCGCCGGTGTTCGCGACCTCGAGGCGACCGCCGTCGCCGCTCGCGCCGTTGGAGCCGCCGAGCAGGACCGACAATCCCTCGACGCCGGTGACGTTCGCCACGCCACCGCCCGCGCCGACGCTCTGGAAGATCATGCCGACCGCGTTGTCGCCCGAGGTCCGCACGTCGCCATTGAGTCCGAGGCTGAGATCGCCGCCGCCGATGCCGCTGCCGCCGCTGCTGCCGAACGTGAGTTGCGGCGTGAGCACCACGCTAGCGGCGCGCAGGGTGGTGACAGGCGCGGTCCCTTCGTCGGCCTTGTGGATGATCGGCCGGCGAATTGCCGCCGCCGGAGCGGACGTCTCGTTCCGCACGGTCAAACTACCGCCACCGCCGCCGACGCTCTGGAAGACGCCGCCATGCGCGGAGTCGCCGAGCGTCGAAACCGATCCGGTCTGCGTGTGCTCGATGTCGCCGCCGGCTTCGGTGTCGCCGTTCTCGCCACCGAGGGTGATCGCCGCGGCCCGGATCGAATCGTTGCTGGAGGACAGATCCAGGTTCGCCCGTCCGCCACCGCCGCCGATGGACTGCACCAGCGCGCCCGGCGTGTTGTCGCCCTCGGTGATGAGGTCACCCTCGTGAGAAGACTCGATGTCGCCGCCGCGATTGTGGGTGCCGTCGACGCCGCCGAGCCGGCCTTCGATCGTCACGTCGTCCGCGGTTCCCGCCGAGTCGACGAGTCCCAGCGACAGATCGTAAGTGCCACCGCCGCCGCCCACGGCCTGCACGGCATTCGCCGCGCCGTTATTGCCCGCGACACCGAACGTGCCCGTGTAGTTGAGCGTCACGCGACCGGCGTTCGAATTCGACTGACCCTCGCCGCCGCCGCGGAACAGGATGATCGGATCGACAGCGGACGGTGAGCCCGTGGGTTCGCCCGGCAACGTCGAGCCACCCGGGAACGTCGAGACGCCCGTGAAATCCAGCGCGATGTGGCCGCCGCCGCCGTTGATGCTCTCGGCGACCACTGCCTGCGAGTGCGCGCCGAGCACCGTGATGTCGCCCGAATGATTGACCGTGACGTGGCCGCCGATGCCACCGTCGCCACCCCGGCCGCCGAACGTCGCCGACAACACGCCGGCGATCGCGGTGTCCGTCGCGTTCGTCGTCAGACCGATCCCTATGCCGGCATTGCCGCCGCCGCCGCCGATCGACTGCGCCAGGATTCCGTGTGAATACGCGCCGCGCGTGAGGATGTCGCCGCTGTTGTCGACAACGACGTCGCCGGCATCGGCTCCAGTGCCACCCGCGCCGCCGAGTGCGATCAGCGGCGTGCCCGACGTGCCGCCGGACGCGAGGACCGCGTTCGCCGCGAGCACCAGGCCGCCATTGCCGCCGCCCCCGCCGATGGATTGCGCGTACACGCCGTGCGCGTTGGCATTACGCGTCTCGATGCTGGCCGCGTTGGTCACGGTGACATCGCCGCCCACGCCGCCGGCGCCGCCGTCTCCGCCGATGTTGAGGCCGACTAACGTCGTGTAGCCGCCCGAACCCGCGCCGAGGTTGGCCGAGAGGACCGAACTACCGTTGCCACCGCCGCCACCCAGGCTCTGCGCGAAGATGCCGTGTGCTCCGCGGCCTTCGGTGAGGATCTCGCCGCCCGTTTCCGCGCCCGCCGCGCGCTGGTTCGTGACCGTCACGGCGCCGCTCGCGGCGCCTTCGCCGCCGGTGCCGCCGAGCCGCACGCCGATGCGCGTGGATTGCTGGCTGTTGCCGGTCACCGAAGCCCCGAACTCCGCGATGAAACCGGCATCGCCGCCCTTGCCCCCGACGCTCTGCGCGCGTACACCCACCGATTCGTCGCCGAGCGTATGGATGATGCCTTCGTTGACCACCGTGACCGCGCCGCCCGTGCCGCCGATGCCGCCATCGCCACCGACCTGCATGTTGAAGTTGCGGTTGGTCTCGCCGGTGGTCACCGCGGCGTTGATCAGGATGCTGCCTTCGCCACCGCCGCCGCCGACCGACTGCGCGTTGATGCCGAACGAACGCCGGCCGACCGTGAGGATCTCGCCGCGGTTCGTGACGTCGACAGCTTGCGCGAAAGAGCCCTCGCCGCCGGTGCCACCCAGCGACATCGTCGCCTGATTGCCGCCCGTGCCACCCAGCAACTCCACGTTGACGATCGCCACGTGGCCGGCCACGCCGCCGCCGCCGCCGATCGACTGCGCGAAGATGCCGTGCGCATCGCTGCCGCGCGTGATCAGCAGCCCTTCGTTCTCGACCTCGACTTCGCCGCCGGTGCCACCGATGCCGCCGTCGCCGCCCACGCTGACCGCGACCTGGTTATTGGCTTCCATGATGCCGTGGCGCATCGCCGAGCCACCCTTGCCGCCACCGCCGCCGACGCTCTGCGCGTGGATCGCGTGCGACTGCGCGCCGTGTGTTTCGATGCCGCCATCGGTGAGGACCTCGACGCGGCCCGCGCTGCCGCCGACGCCACCCGTGTGGCCGACTTCGAGCGAAGCGCTCCAATCATTTCCTTCTCCGCCGCCGCCGTCGCCGGACAACTCGATCGAGCTCGAGCTGCTCTCGCCGCCGCCGTTGCCGACGCTCTGCGCCTGCACACCGACCGAGCGGTCGCCGACGGTAGTGAGAATGCCGTTCGCGGCCACCGAGACGTTGCCGCCCGTTCCGCCCGTTCCGCCCTCGCGGCCCATCGAGATGTCGAGTCCCTCCGAGGCGAACGGGCTCGAAACGAAGTCGAAGCCCGCATCACCGCCGCCACCGCCAACCGATTGCGCGTAGATAGCCGCGGAATCGATGCCGAACGTCGAGATGTTGCCTGCGTGCGTGACCGTCACCTGGTCGGCATTGCCGCCGTCGCCGGTCGCGCCGCCGATGCCGACGTTGAACGCCGTCGCATCGCGGTTGAAGCCGACGCCGATGTTGTAGGTCGCCTTGCCGCCACCGCCGCCGATGCTCTGCGCGACGATGCCGTCGCTGCGGGCGCCGCGCGTGTTGATGTCGCCGACGTGTGTGATCGTGACCGTCTCACCGTCACCGGCGGTACCGCCACCGCCGCCGATCGCGAACATCATCGCGACCGCATTGGAATTCTGGCGCACGTTGCTCACGCTGGTGGCGAAGTTCATGCCCGCCTCGCCACCTCCGCCGCCGATCGACTGCGCGAGGATGCCGACGCCGCTGTTGCCGTACGTGTCGATCGTGCTGATCTCGCCCGTGACAGGATCCAGGCCGCGCAGCAGCGTCACGCTGCCGGCGTTGCCGCCGCCCGCGCCCGTGCCACCGACGCCGCCGACCAGCGTGTCGCCGTTCGGTGCGATCACGCCGCTCACGTTCATGCCGCCCGTGCCGCCGCCGCCACCGATGGACTGCGCGACGATGCCCGTGGTCCGCTGCCGCGCGGCCACGATCTGCTCGCCCTGCTCGTCGAACGGCTGGTCGCTTTGTACGTATTCGATGCCGCTGACGCGGATGTTGCCGTTGCTGGTGAGATGCACCGCTTCCGCATCCGCGCCCGTGCCGGCGTCGCCGCCGATGCCGATGCTCGCCGCGAGCTCGCGGCCGAGCGCGAGATTGCCGGATACGTTGAGCGCGCCCGCGCCACCACCGCCGCCGATGCTCTGCGCGAGCACGCCGATGGAATTCATGCCGTCGACCGAGATGTCGCCGCGCTGCGTGGCGGTCACCGTACCCGCCGCGTTGCCGGGACCGCCGGATCCGCCGAGTCCGAACACGAGCGATGGCGTCGACGAGTCGGTGCCGCCCTGGATGCCGCCGGAGACGTTCATGCCGCCCGCGCCACCACCACCGCCCACCGACTGCGCGAGAAAGCCGATCGAATTGATGCCGCGCGCGTAGATGTCGGCGTTCACCTCGGCGTTCACGGCGTTGCCAGTGCCGCCGGCGCCGCCGAAGCCGCCCACGCCCATCGTGACCAGGCCGTCCATCGCGATGCCGCCCGCGACGTTGATGCCGCCATTGCCGCCGCCACCGCCGCTCGATTGCGCGATCACGCCGTAACGGTCGTCACCCACCGACGAGACGACGCCGGCATCGACGTCGAGCATCACCGCGCCCGCGTTGCCACCGGAGCCGCCGAAGCCGCCCACGCCGAGCGTGATCGAATGCGAGCTGCCATTGGAGTCCAGGGCGATCCCACCGCTGATGTTCATGCCGCCGTTGCCGCCGGCGCCGCCGACGCTCTGGGCCATCACGCCGTGCGAGCCGTCGCGGATCACGCGCCGTTGCCATTCCGGATGGTCCTGCATCTGTTCGACGCCTTCGAAACCGGCGCCCAACGCGTCGACGTCGCCGTCGATGTCGGCGATCACGTCGCGCGCGATGCCACCGTCGCCGCCGAACCCGCCCAATCCGAGGCTCGCGGTCAACGCCGTTCCGCTGGTAGATAGCGCGAGCGCGCCCGACACGTTCATGCCGCCGTTGCCGCCGCCGCCGCCCACGCTCTGCGCGACGACGCCGTGCGCGTTCGCGCCGAGGGTCGCGGTCGCGCCGCTGCGCGTCAGTGAGACCGTGTTCGCATCTCCGCCGCCGCCGCCGAATCCACCGACGCCGATCGACACCGCGCCGCCTGCCTGGCGCCCGATGTTCATGCTGCCCGAGACGCTGATGCCGCCGTTGCCGCCACCGCCGCCCACGCTCTGGGCGAGCACGCCGATCGAACGGTCGCCGCGCGTGGCGATGTTTCCCTCGACCGTGCCCGCGACACCGAGGCCGTGGCCCGCGTTGCCGCCCGAACCGCCGACGCCGACGGAAATCGCGCCGCCGCTGTTTCCGATCGACACCGCGCCCGAGACGTTCATGCCGCCGTTGCCGCCACCGCCGCCCACGCTCTGCAGCAGCACGCCGTAGGAATCGTTGCCCGTCGTGCCGACATCGGAGTCGATGCGCGCCTCGATCTGTCCGCCGTGACCGCCCTGACCACCCGATCCACCGACACCCACGGCGATGCCCGCCACCGTCGACGAGCTGCCGGCCACGACACCCGCGACGTTCATGCCGCCGTTGCCGCCACCGCCGCCGACGCTCTGCACGATGACGCCGTGTGAACTTTCGCCTTCCGTCACGACGAGACCGTCGATGACTTCCGCTTCGACGCGGCCGCCGTCACCGGCGCCGCCGCCCGACCCGCCGACGCCCACCGCGACGGAGCCACCCGTGGACGCGGTCGCGGAAATCGCGCCCGCCACGTTCAGCGCGCCGTTGCCGCCGCCGCCACCGATGCTCTGCGCCGTGATGCCGGCCGAATTGTTGCCGCGCGTGTGAACGATGCCAGTCACGGTCGCGTCGACGCCGCCACCGGTGCCGCCGCCGCCGCCCGCGCCGCCCACGCCCACCG
>JAEZCR010000121.1 GCA_023433465.1 Pseudomonadota bacterium
GCGCCCGGGGGGCGCTGGCTCATCCGCATCGAGGACCTCGATACGCCACGCGTCGTGCCCGGATGCGCCGACCAGATGCTGCGCACGCTCGAGGCGTTCGGCTTCGAGTGGGACGGGCCGGTCGTTCATCAAAGCACGCGACGCCAGGCGTATGACGACGCGCTCGCGCAGCTCGCCACGGCGGGCCGCACCTTTCGCTGCAGCTGTTCGCGCAAGGATCTGACCACCAACGGCGCGGAAGAAGCGCACGGATATCCCGGTACGTGCCGGCTCGGACCGACGCGCGAGGGACCGACCTCGGTGCGCTTCCGCGTCAGCGACGGACGGATCGATTTCCACGACCTGTTCCTCGGAGTGCAGTGCTTCGGGTTGGCCACGTGCGGCGACTTCGTCGTGCGGCGGCGCGACGGAATCCCGAGCTACCAGCTCGCGGTGGTCGTCGACGATGCCTGGCAGGGAGTCACGCGAGTAGTTCGAGGTGCCGACCTGCTCTCGAGCACGCCCTGGCAGCTCGACCTGCAGGCCGCGCTCGGATTGCCGCGGCCTATCTATGGGCACCTGCCGCTGGTGGTGGAAAGGGACGGCTCCAAACTATCCAAATCGAGGCACGCGATACCGCTCGACCCGTCCCGGGCGCCCTTAGGTCTGGTTTCCACCCTTACGCTTTTATCGCAAACCCCACCCCCCGGACTGGCCGATTCGTCCTTGAAAGACGTTTGGAAATGGGCAGTTGCGAACTGGAAGCCCGAGCGGCTGGTTGGTAGTACCGAGTCCAGACTGTCCGCGCCGGGCGACAACTGAGCAGAAAACACGCGGAAAATTGTGGGTTGCGGTGCAGTGTACTAAGGTAGGCTCCCACAGGGAGGGTGACGCATGAGCGAACCGCGCATCATCAAGAAGTACCCGAACCGCCGTCTGTACGACACGGTGCAGAGCAAGTACATCACGTTGAGCGACATCCGCTCTCTCGTGCTGGAACGCATCGAGTTCGTGGTCATCGACAAGAAGACGCAGGAAGACATCACTCGCAGCATCCTGCTGCAGGTGATCGCCGAGCAGGAGCACGGCGTCGATCCGGTGATGAGCCGCGATTTCCTCGCGCAGGTCATCCGCTCGTACGGCGGCACGTTGCAAGGCGTACTGTCCAGCTACCTCGAACAGAGCATGAAGCTCTTCAACTCGCAGCAACGCGAACTGCGCGACAAGGTGAAGGCCGTGGTCGGAATGGACCCGGTGGAAACCGTCGCCGGTGTCGCGCAGCGCAACTATCAGCGCTGGCGTTCGGTGCAGGACGAGATCTTCCGCACGCTCATGAATGCTACGGGCCGCGGGCGCGAAGACGGCGTCGACAAGCCCACCGACACGCCGAGCCACCAGTAGCGGACGTTCTTCCGGATCCCGCGTCCCCGGGCGCGGGGTCTATCTACTGACCCGGTATCACGCATGGCGCATTGCCCTCAATGTGAGAGCTCCCCGCTCGTGCACACGATGCTCGCGGAGAATCTCGCCGGCTACAGCTGCGGAAAATGTCTCGGCACGCTCATGAGCCTGGTGTCCTACCGGGCCTGGCGCGAAAGCGCCGCCGGCCGCGAGGCCGTCAGGAACATGGCGGTGTGGGCCGCCGACCTGGATCCACCGGATTCGCCCGGCGCGAAGAAATGTCCCAAGTGCCGCTCGCTCATGAGCAAGTACCGCGTGACCGCTGCCAAGACCAATCGCCTCGACTACTGCCCGCATTGCGAGGAGATCTGGCTGGATGAAGGCGAGTGGCAACTCGTCGAAGGCCTGGTCGCCGCCGGCGAGTTCGCGAAAGTGTTCACGCAGGTGTGGCAATACTCGGTGCGCGCGAGCTTGAGCTCCGCGATGGAAGAGCAGCGGCTGCGCGAGTTGTTGGGCGCCGATTACGATCGCGTGGCGGAGTTCGCCGAGTGGGTGCAGTCGCAGCCCGCGAAACAGGAAATCCTCGCGCGGCTCGCACGCCGCAAGTGATCGGGGACAGATTTATTTATTGACGATATCGGCACTTCAAACGAAAACGCCCGGACTGACCCGGGCGTTTTCACATCGGAAAAAGGGACAGATCATTTATCGTCGATAAATAAATCTGTCCCCGATTTTCAGGCAGCGTCGACGTTGCGCATCGAGAGGCGCACGCGGCCCTGGCGGTCGACCTCGAGGACCTTCACGCGCACGTTGTCACCTTCCTTGAGCTTGTCCGACACCTTCTCGACGCGCTCCTCGCTGATCTGCGAGATGTGCACGAGACCGTCGCGGCCCGGGAGGATCGTGACGAATGCGCCGAAATCCATCAGGCGGACGACCTTGCCTTCGTAGACACGGCCGACTTCGACGTCCGCCGTGATCAGCTCGATGCGCGACTGCGCTTCGCGGCCGGCGGCGCCCGAGACGCTCGCGATCTTGACCGTGCCGTCGTTCTCGATGTCGATCGTCGTGCCGGTCTCTTCCGTGATCTGGCGGATGACTGCACCACCCTTGCCGATGACGTCGCGGATCTTCTCCGGGTCGATCTTGAGCGTGATGATCGACGGCGCCCAGTCGGACATCTTGTCGCGGCTCGTGGAGATGACCTTGTTCATCTCGCCGAGGATGTGCAGGCGACCCTGCTTCGCCTGCGCCAGCGCGACCTTCATGATCTCGGGGGAGATGCCCTCGACCTTGATGTCCATCTGCAGCGCGGTGACGCCGTCCTTCGAACCGGCGACCTTGAAGTCCATGTCGCCCAGGTGATCTTCGTCACCCAGGATGTCGGTGATGACCTTGAAGCGCTCGCCTTCGAGCACCAGGCCCATCGCGACGCCGGCGACCGGCGCCATGATCGGCACGCCCGCGTCCATCAGCGACAGCGACGCGCCGCAGACGGAAGCCATCGACGACGAACCGTTCGACTCGAGAATTTCCGAGACGATGCGGATGACGTACGGGAATTTCTCCATGTCCGGCATCACGGCCGCGATGCCGCGGCGCGCCAGGTTGCCGTGGCCGATTTCGCGGCGCTTGGGCGAGCCCATCATGCCGGTCTCACCGACGGAGAACGGAGGGAAGTTGTAGTGGAACATGAACGGCTCGCGGCGTTCGCCCTCGAGCGCGTCGATGATCTGGGCGTCGCGGCCCGTGCCGAGCGTCGTGACCACGAGGGCCTGCGTCTCGCCGCGCGTGAACAGCGCGGAGCCGTGCGTACGCGGCAACACGCCCGCCTTCACGGTGATGGGGCGCACGGTGACGGCGTCGCGGCCGTCGATGCGCGGCTCGCCATTGAGGATGCGCTGACGGACGATGTTGCTCTCGAGCTTGAACAGCGCGTTGTCGACGGCATCGGCCGTGAACTTCGGCGCTTCGCCACCGGCGAGTGCTTCCGTGGCGGCGGCCTTGATCTCGGCGACCTTCGCGTAGCGATCCTGCTTGACCGTGATGCGATACGCCTCGGACAGCGCGGCCTGCGCCTGCGCGGCGACGGCGGCGTCGAGCTCGGCGCTCTCGGCGTTCGGCTTCCAGTCCCACTTCGGCTTGCCGACCGCGGCGACCATCTCGTTGATGGTCTTGATCGCGACCTGCATCTGCTCGTGGCCGAACACGACGGCGCCGAGCATCACTTCCTCGGAGAGACCCGCGGCTTCCGACTCGACCATCAGCACCGACTTCTGCGTGCCGGCGACAACGAGATGCAGCTGCGATTCCTTGAGCTCCTTCTGCGTCGGGTTCAGCAGGTACTGACCGTTCTTGTATCCGACTCGCGCGGCGCCGATCGGGCC
>JAEZCR010000185.1 GCA_023433465.1 Pseudomonadota bacterium
CCCGATGCGATGACGCATCCGGAAGGCATGCAGATCAAGGTCTCGCGCCAGGAACTCTCACGTCTCGTCGGCTGCTCGCGCGAAATGGCGGGCCGCGTGCTGAAGGTACTGGAAGATCAGGGCCTGCTGCGCGCCACCGGCAAGACCATCGTAGTGTTCAACGCGCGTCCCAAGATGAAGACGCGCCCCGTCGTCGTTCCCGTCCAGGGGGGCAAGGGCGGCGGCAAGGTCAGCAACTCGCGCGTCGAAGACGACGAGGATGATGACGAGGACGAAGAATAGAAGTCTGGGGGCTGCACCCGATTTTCCGTCCGCGGAAAATCGGGGGCTGCACCCCTTCCAACCCAACGGTTGAAGTTGAGACGGACGCCGGCCATAGCCGGCGTTTTCATTTCCGCAGCCCGCTCCTGCTGACAATGCCCGCGGCATGGCGTTGAATCCCGAGCTCACGATTCCAAGGAGCCCACCATGCGCAAGGCCGCGTCCCTCCTCGCCGCGTTCATCGCAGGCACCGTCCTCGCCCAACAACCCGCACCGCAACCCTCGCTGGTCCGTGAAGGCGTCACCGAGAAACTCACCGATCACGTCTGGGCGATCCCGGACGGATCCGCCTCGCTGGTTCCGAACGTCGGCATCGTCGCAGGCTCGAAGGCCGTGCTGGTCATCGACACGGGCATGGGCGCGCGCAATGCGCAAACCGTGCTGCGTGAAGTCGCCAAGGTGGCGCCCGGCAAGCCTGTCTACATCGTGACCACGCACGTCCACCCCGAACACGACATGGGCGCGCATGCGTTTCCAGAGGACTCGAAACTGATCCGTTCGAAGGACCAGCTCGCCGACATCGCCGCCGGCACCGGCACCAACCTGGTCCCCGTCTTCGCGCAGCGCTCCACGCTGAACACCGAGCTGTTGAAGGACGCGAACCATCGCGACGCGGACATCACCTTCGACGGGAAATACACGCTCGACCTCGGCGGCCTTGACGCGAAGATCTACTCGATGGGCCTCAATCACACGGCCGGCGACACCGCGGTGCTGGTCGATGGCGTGCTGTTCTCGGGTGACGTCGCGATGAAGCTGCAGCCCGCGTTCGCGAATCCGAAGGCGACGATCACGCATTGGCTCGAAAGCCTGGCTCGCTTCGACGCTATGAAGCCCAGGCAGGTCGTGCCCTCTCACGGCCCGTTCGGCGGCATGGAGCTCATCGAGGGATACCGCACCTATCTCACGCTGATCCGCGACCGCGCGCGGGAGCTCAAGAAGGCGGGCAAGTCGGAGGACGAGGCGATCCAGGCCATCACGCAGGAACTCGCCGCGCGCTATCCGGACAAGAACCGGCTCGCCGGCGCGATTCGCGCCGGGTATGCCGAAGCGCGTTAGTCAGCGCGCGCCCTTGATCGCGGCACGCATGCCGTCGATGGTCGCCTTGTAATCCTTCGCGCCGAAAATGGCCGACCCGGCCACGAACATGTCGGCCCCCGCGCGCGCGATCTCCGCGGTGTTGTCGACCTTCACGCCGCCATCGATCTCGAGACGGATTTCCCTGCCCGAAGCGTCGATGAGCTTGCGCACGGCGCGCACCTTGTCGAGCACGCCCGGGATGAATTTCTGCCCACCGAATCCCGGATTCACCGACATCAGCAGGACGAGGTCGAGCTTGCGCAGCGTGTGATCGAGCATGTATATTTTTTTCGCCGGGTTCAGCACGAGGCCCGGCTTGCAGCCGTGCTCGCGGATGAGTTCGATCGTGCGATCGACGTGTTCGGTCGCTTCCGGGTGGAACGAGATGTACGTGGCGCCCGCCTTCGCGAAGTCCGGCACGATGCGATCCACCGGCTTCACCATCAGGTGAACGTCGAGCGGCGCGGTGATGCCGAACTTGCGCAGCGCCTCGCACACCAGCGGACCGACGGTGAGGTTCGGGACGTAGTGGTTGTCCATCACGTCAAAGTGTATGACGTCAGCACCCGCCGTCAGGACCGATCGGACCTCCTCGCCTAACCGCGCGAAGTCCGCGGACAGTATCGAGGGCGCGATCCAGGGTGCGAGCATGGGTGAAGTCTACGTGACCGCGTTCAGCTTGGCGAAGCCGCCTCGTCGGGCGGCGGCGGCCGCGTGCTGATCAGAAGTTTGTCGATGCGGGTTCCGTCGAGATCGATCACCTCGATCCGCAGGTCGCGCCATGCGAGCGTTTCGCCGACGACCGGCAGCCGCCCGAGGTGCCAGAGCACGAATCCCGCAATCGTATGGAAGTTGTCGCCCGCCGCGAGGTCCTTGCGATCCAGCAGGCGTTCGACTTCGAGGATCGAGATCTGGCCGTCGAGCAGCCAGCTGCCGTCGTCGCGCCGCACCGCCTCGCTGCGTTCGGGCACCGCGATGTCGCCGACGCTGCCGGCGATCGCGCGCAGGATGTCGACCGGCGTCACCAGGCCGCGGATTTCCCCGTATTCACCGGTGACCACCGCCAGGTGCACGTTCGCGCTGCGGAAGGTATCGAGCAGCTTGAGCGGCGATACGGTCGGGGGAACGAGCAATGGCTGCCTGACGTGAATCTGGGGATCGAGGGCGCCGAGCCGCAGCGCTTCGCCGAGATCAGCGAGCGTGATCACCCCGAGCATCTGCTCGAGCGTGCCGTCGCACAACGGAAAACGCGAATGCCCGCTGCCACGCGCTTCGCGCCAGATCAGTTCGAGCGACATGTTCGCGTCCAGCCAGATGATCTCGCCACGCTGGACCATCAGCGATTCGATCGAGGCGTCGGCGAGTTGCAGCACGCCTTCGATGAGCTCCTTCTCGCGCCGCAGGAACACGCCCTCCTTTGCGCCCTCGGAGATCATCGTGCGCAGCTCGTCTTCCGTGATCGAGGACTGCGGCGCGCTCGTGATGGGCAGCAGCCGGGTGACGGCCTCGGTGGATACCTGCAGCAGCCACACGAGTGGCCAGGCCGCGCGTGACAGCCAGTGCATGGGAAGCGCCACGATCTCCGCGAGCCGTTCGGCGTGCGCCAGCGCAATGCGCTTCGGCACGAGCTCGCCGAGAATCAGCGATAGATAGGTCACGACGATGACCACGAGCGTGAACGCGGTCTCGTAGGCGTACGGCGCGAGCCAGCTGATGTGCTCGAAGCCCCGCGCGAGGTCCTCGGCGAACACCGCGCCGCTGTATACGCCGGTGAGGATCCCGACCAGCGTGATGCCGATCTGCACGGTCGACAGCAACCGGGTCGGATTCTCGAGCAGTTTGAGCGCCATCCTGGCTCCGAGATGACCGCTCTGGGCGCGCGACTTGAGCCGCGCCTTGCGAGCGGACACGAGCGCGAGCTCCGATCCGGCGAACAACCCGTTCAGCAGGATGAGGGCCAGAAGGATTGCAGCTTCGCCGAAGCTCATGCGATCCGCCTCAATTCATTCCGCGTGAGGACTTGATCAACTCGAAGGCTTCGATGATCTGCTGCGTACGTTGTTTGGCGTGTTCGAGCATGGAATCCGGCAATCCATTTGCCTTGAGCTTGTCCGGATGATGCTTGCTCAACTGCCGGCGATAGGCCTTCGCGACTTCGTCGTTCGAGGTCTTCTCGTCGACTTCGAGGATCTGGTACGCGGCGGAGAGTTTCAGGCCGGTCTTCGGCGGCGGCGCCTGCGCGCCGCCATTGCCGTTGCCGCGCGACCAGGCGCGGAACTGCTCGCGGCGGATGCGCAGCACCGCCTCCATGTGCGCGATCTCGATCCTGGACACATCGAGCAGGTCGGCCACTTTCAGGATGGCCGTGCGCGCCGGCCCCTGCATGTCGACGCCTTCGAGCGCCGCGCGCACCTGGATTTCGAGGAACACGCGCAACAGGTCCGGCCGATGCGCGCACGCGTCCGCGAACTCTTCGACGGTACTCTCGAGATCGAACTCGGAGCTCTTGCCGCGCGTGAAATGCTTGATGGCCGCATGGATCTGGGAGCCATCGAGACGCAGTTCGTTCATGACCTGGCGCGCCGCGGCGATCTCGGACTCCGACACCCGGCCGTCGGATTTCGCGACGTGCCCCATCACCTCGAAGGTGGCCGTGAAGAACTTCTCGCCGGCGTACAGCGGACCCCGACCGCCGCCGGGCGCGCGCCGAGCCGCGACGCTCTGGTCGTAGAAATGCCCGAGGATGAGGCCGATCAGCAGACCCCAGGGTCCACGCAGTATCAGCAGGCCGAGGATCGCGCCGACTATCTTTCCGATGAAGCTCATCTGGGCGTCTTGTTAATATCCATGGCATCTATGCTACCAGCCGACACCGCATCCCCGCCCGTGCACACGACCCGGCTGCGCGGCCTCGAGAAAATCCACACCGGTAAAGTGCGCGACATCTACGCGATCGACGCCGGGTCGATGCTGATCGTCACGACTGACCGCCTGTCGGCGTTCGACGTGGTGCTGCCCGACCCGATTCCCGACAAGGGGCGCGTACTCAACTCGATCTCGAATTTCTGGTTCGCGCGCACGACGCACATCGTGCCGAACCACCTGACGGGCCGGAAAATCGACGACGTCGTGAAGGACGCGGACGAGCGCGCGATGCTCGCCGACCGCGGCGTGATCGTGAAGCGGCTCAAGACCGTGCCGCTCGAAGCCGTGGTGCGCGGCTACGTGATCGGCTCGGGCTGGAAGGACTACCAGAAGACCGGCGCGATCTCCGGCATCAAACTACCGCCGGGCCTGAAGCAGGCCGCGAAGCTGCCGCAGACGCTGTTCACGCCTTCGACCAAGGCCGCGATCGGCGACAAGGACGAGACCATCAGCTTCGAGACCGCGGCGAAGATCGTCGGCGCCGACGTCGCCGCGCGCGTGCGCGACACCGCGATCGCGCTGTACGAGTTCGCGGCGAAACACGCCGCGCAGCGCGGCATCATCATCGCGGACACCAAGTTCGAATTCGCGCAGGGACCGGACGGGAATCTCGTGCTCATCGACGAGGTGCTGACGCCCGATTCCTCGCGCTTCTGGCCGGCCGACACCTACCAGGAAGGCACGAGCCCGCCCTCCTTCGACAAGCAGTTCGTGCGCGACTATCTCGAAACGCTCGACTGGAACAAGCAGCCGCCGGGACCGAAGCTGCCGGCGGAGATCATCGCGAAGACGCGCGCGAAGTATCTCGAGGCCCTGCAACGCCTGACGGCCTAAGCGCCCGCCCAGCGCGCAAGATGCGCGTGGATGGCCTCGAGACCGTCGGTCAGCGCGGCGGGCCCCGGCTGCAGGATGATCGACGACTTGATCTCGTGCAGCTCGCCCGCGCGTACCGCGGGCACTTCGCTCCAGCCTGCGCGCGCGGCCAGGCGTTCCGGCCGGAATTTCTTGCCGCACCATGAACCGAAGATCACGTCCGGCGCGCGGCGCGGCACTTCGAGTGGATCCGCGATGATGCGATTCTTCCCGAGCGGCTCGCGCGCGAGCTCGGGAAAACAATCGTCGCCGCCCGCGATGCGGACGAGTTCCGAGACCCACGCGATCCCGGATATCTGCGGCTCGTCCCACTCCTCGAAGTAGACGCGCGGACGGCGCGCGAAACGCGCGGCGCGGCGGCGCACGTCCTCGATGCCGGATTCGAGCCGTTCGATGAGCGCGCGCGCCTTCGCCTCGCAACCCACCATGCCGCCGAGCATCGCGATCATGCGCAGGATCTCCGCGACACTGCGATGGTTGAACACGTGCACTTCGATGCCCGCGCTCACGAGCTCGCGCGCGATGTCCGCCTGCAGGTCCGAGAAGCCGAGCACCAGGTCCGGCCGCAGCTCGACGATGCGATCGATCTTCGCGCTCGTGAACGCCGACACGCGGGGCTTCTCGCGCCGCGCGCGCGGCGGGCGAACGGTGAATCCGGAGATCCCGACGATGCGGTGTTCCTCGCCGAGCAGATAGAGGGTCTCGGTGGTCTCCTCGGTCAGACAGACGATACGCGTGGGATAGCTGTCCGGCATGCGGCCAATCTAATTCAGTGACACCGGGGTGTCAGCCACTTATCCTCGGGGCCTGCATGATCCCCGCGTTGTGGAACTGGCTCGACCAATACCTGTTCGGCGAATGGTCGAACGGGTCGAAACCCACCGCGATCCTGCTGCGCGTGCTGCGATATCCCTACGCGATCCTGCGCGATCTGTCGCGCGGCGACATCAACCTGCACGCGATGGGTCTCGTATACGCGACCTTGCTCTCGCTGGTGCCGCTGGTCGCTCTCGCGTTCGCGGTGCTCAAGGCGTTCGGCGCGCACCGGGAGCTCGAGCCGCTGATCTACGAGTTCTTCAAGCCGGTCGGCGCGAGCGCGCACCAGCTCACGAACCAGGTCATGGAGTTCGCGGACAGCGTCAGCACGGGGATCGTGGGCTCCGTGGGTCTCGCGCTGCTGCTCTGGACTTTGTTAGGCACGATCAAACGCGTCGAGGACAGCTTCAACTACCTGTGGCGCGTCGAACATGCGCGCAGCTTCGCGCGGCGCGTGACGGAATACGTGGCGCTGCTCATCGTCGGCCCCATCGTCGTCGTGACCTTCCTCGGGCTGTCTCACAAGGCGGTGATCACCGCGAGCGCGGGCATCGAGCGGTACATGCCGTTCGCCGAACGCGCGTTCGCGTGGGGCATCCAGCTTTCGCCCTACTTCGTGGTCGCGGCCATCTTCACCTTCGTGTACATGTTCGTGCCGAACACGAAGGTCAAATGGAAGCCGGCGCTGATCGGCGGCGTCACGGCGGGTGTGCTGTGGGCGGCGGTCGGCAAGATCTTCACCGCCTTCGTCGTGATCTCGACGCGCTTCACGATCGTCTACGCCGGTTTCGTCGTCATCGCGATCGCGCTGGTGTGGACCTACGTCGGCTGGCTGATCCTGCTGATCGGCGCGCAGCTGTCGTTCTACGTGCAGAACCGCAACTACCTCAGGATGGGACTGACGGAGCTCCGGCTCTCGGCCGCGCAGCGCGAACAGCTCACGCTCAAGGTCATGTACCTGATCGCCCGCGCGTACCACGACGGCAACCAGCGCTGGACCGTCGATTCGCTGGCGCACGAACTCGGCATGCCCGGCATCGCGATCTCGCGAATCGTGAATTCGCTCGAGGCGGCGGGGCTCATCGTATGCGCGGAAGACGAATGCCTGCTGCCGGCGCGCGACCTCGGCAACATCACCGCGCAGGAAGTGATCGACATCGCGCGCAACGAGAAAGCCGGCCAGGTGGCCCCGCATGTCCTCAAACTACCCGCGGTCGACCGCCTGTCCGCCAAGATGGACGAGGCCTGGCGCCAGAGCTGCGCCGGCCTGACCCTGCGCGACCTGGTGGAAGGCGACTGACGAAGACGGTGCCTGGCACGGAAATCCCGGGAGAAGCCGGCAGGGCATCGATTCAGTGC